>CALZDK010000170.1 GCA_945637645.1 uncultured Prevotella sp. | reverse complement strand
GGTGACTACAGTTTCGATAACGCCACCAAAATTCATTTCTGCCATAATTGTTTTTTGTTGTTTAAATTGTTATTATTGTCCCTATGAACCATGCCCGCCTTATCCAAAAGCAGTCGTCTTGTTAGTCCATCCACAGCCTGCCCGAGACCGCGACGAGGGGTTAACTTTTTTATTTGCGGGTGCAAAAGTACAGAATTAAAACGAAACCACCAAATTTACTATCACTTTTTTACATATTTACAATAAAAAAGCCTTTTTGATGCTCAAAATAGAAATAAATATATTACCTTTGTACCAAAATCACTATCGACTATGATATTAGACATTACACTTCGCCTCATAACGGCAATGCTCCTCGGAGGATCCATTGGCATAGAGCGTGAGTTCCGGTCTAAGGACGCGGGATTCCGCACTCATTTCCTCGTTGCGCTTGGCAGCGCACTGTTCACCGTGGTGTCGCAATATGGCTTCGGCATCGACCTCAAGGACTCTTCCCGCGTGGCGGCACAGGTGGTTTCGGGCATAGGATTTCTCGGAGCCGGAACAATAATCTTTCAGAAGAACATGGTGCGCGGACTCACCACGGCTGCTGGACTCTGGGTCACTGCCGCCATCGGCTTGGCGTGCGGCACCGGTCTTTATGTCATTGCCGCCATCACCACTGCCCTCGTTCTCGTGGGACTGGAGTCGCTGCATGCGCTAATTCCCCAACTCGGCAAGGCTGCGGTGCAACTGGGCTTCACCTCGTCGTCGAAACAGAGCGTCAACCGTATTCTCTCTCGGCTGAAGGAGGAGGACATAGAGATTGGCTCGTTTGAGATGAAGAGTCGTATGACCAAGGAGGGCGAGGTTTATGACGTGAGCGCCGACATTAGAGTGAAGCGAGGCGGACACAATCAGAAAATCCTAAACCTAATAAACGAGTTTGACGACATCTCCATTTCCAACCTGGAATAAGCCGTCACTGCGCTATCTTCATTAATGTTTGGGCGGAAGATTAGAATGGAGTTTTCCAACCTGCTGCTTTGGCAATGAGCCTGCAGATGAGAGTGTTGTCGATGCGCCCGTGAATCTGCTCCGCTCCAGCACCAATGGCGAAGCATGGCACATAGCCGTTGCTGTGGCTTGTTACCTGCCAACCAACAAGGGCACACTCCGACTGAATCTTCTTCACAGTGGAGGCAAGTTCGTCGTCCTTCTGATAGAGAGTCAACACACTCTCGCCAGTGCCGTTCATGATATGGTCGAAAGCCTTACGGAGACGTGATGTCTGCTCCTCGGTGAGAGTCACCTTATCCCAAAATCCGAAGTTGGCGGCAATGAGTTCCTTCACTGTTTCCCACTTCAGCTTGTCGCCATACTGGTCGTGGAGCTTGTGAAGCTCCTTGCCCAGACGTTCTATTGTCATGCGCTGATGGGCTATTACGTCGAGGTGCAGCTCGTAGGTGTTGCCCGACAATACGAAGCCTCCTGTCTCGTGGTCGGCGGTCACGACGATGAGAGTCTCGTCGGGATGCTGCTTGTAGAACTCGTATGCCACTTTCACGGCGTTGTCCATGTCGATAAGCTCTGGAACAAAAGCCATGTCGTTGGCGTGGCACGCCCAGTCTATTTTTCCTCCTTCAACCATCATGAAGAAACCGTTTTTCTCGCCTTGACGCTTCATCAGGAAGTCGATGCCCGCCTTGGTTATGTCGGTCAGTGTGAGGTCGTTGGCGTTACGGTCGAGGGCGTAGGGAATGCTGTAGCGGTCGGCGTTGCTTGCCTCCTTGCCTTGCAGCAGAATCATGCGCTTGGCTTTGTCTGCCCACTTCTTGTATTCGGCGTAGCCACGGACTATGGTGAAGCCATTGGCAGAAGCCTGCTGGTAGAGGTCGGGTGAGTTTGGATGCTCCGGGTCGTTGGGTATGGTGAAGTCGGAACCTGCATAGAAGTCGTTGTCGCTCTCGGTCAGTTGCTTGCCAATGGTGTATTGCTCGTGGCGTTCCTTCACATGGGCATAGAAAGCGGCAGGCGTGGCGTGATCTACAGCCACGCTGGTGGCAATGCCCACGGCAGCCCCGGCGTCGCGTGCCCAGTCGGCAATGCTCGAGATTGGTGTCACCTGGTCTTTCAGCACACCGAGCGCGCCGTTTTTCGTCTTGTGTCCGCAAGCCAATGCCGTGCCTCCCGCAGCGGAGTCGGTCACGCCGTTTGTGGCGCTATGCGTTGTGACGAAAGCCGAGTGGGGGAAAGAGGGGAAACAGAGTGGTTCAATGCCTATTCTGCCCTGGAGGGCAGCGAGATACGTCTCTGCCGCATTCACTTGGTTCACTCCCATTCCGTCGCCAATGAAATAGAACACATACTTTGCTTTCCCCTGTGCGGCAACTGCCAACACCATGAGAAGCATAATGTTAAGGATAGATAGTTTTTTCTTCATTTTTGTCTAAATCAAGTTATTATCAAATGTGTGCAAAGTTACTAACAAATGTTGATACCACCAAATTTTTTCCAAATAATGAAACAATAAGGAGAGAAAAATATGAAAAGATTTCGCCAATAGAGAAAAAATGTGTATTTTTGTCCCCAAATAACAACAAAACAACAATTTAGGAATGAGAAAACAGACTTTCATCGTGGCTTTGGCAATGTCGGTGGCATTGCAGGCAAACGCCCAGACAAAGGGCGGAGGAATATCGGCGGAGATGCTCGGCAAGATACAGAAAGAGCAACGACTCACCGCGGCTGACAACGCACTGGCTAACGCAATAGCCGCAAACGCAATAGACAACCTGGCAAAGAACAGAAAGGCTGCGGCAGAACTGGACACACACTTCAGCATTGAGACACCGCAGCAGACAATAACAGACCAGAAAAGCTCTGGACGCTGCTGGATGTTCAGCGGAATGAACGTCTTGCGTGCCAACTTCGCAAAGCGCACCGACTCGCTGCGCGTGGATTTTTCACAGGCATACCTGTTCTTCTACGACCAGCTTGAGAAGGCAAACCTCTTCCTCCAGGGAGTGATAGACACTGGAAAGAAAGCTATTGACGACAAGGACGTTCAGTTCTTCTTCAGAAATCCGATAAACGACGGCGGCACATTCTGTGGCGTGGCAGACCTCACGGAGAAATATGGACTGGTGCCGAAGCAGGTGATGCCAGAGAGCTTCTCAAGCGACAACACGGCGAAGATGGCTCGACTTATCTCATCACGACTGCGCGAGGACGGACTGAAGCTGCGCAAGATGGTGGCTCAGGGAAAGAAGGCGGCTGACATACAGAAAGCAAAGACAGAGATGCTCGGAACAGTGTATCACATGTTGGCTCTCACCATTGGAGAACCTCCAACGCAGTTCTCCTACGCACACCGCGACAAAAACGGCAACACAGTGGGGGAGGCAAAGACCTACACTCCGCAGGAGTTCTACAAGGAAGTGGTGGGAGGTCCTCTAAACGGCACGTTCATAATGGCAATGAACGACCCACGACGCCCTTACTACAAGACCTACGAGGTGGAACTGGACCGCCACACCTATGACGGACACAACTGGAAATACATCAACCTGCCTATGGACGACATTGAGAAGATGGCAATAGCATCGCTCAAGGACGGCAGCAAACTCTACAGCTCCTACGACGTGGGCAAGATGCTCGACCGCCAGCGTGGCTACGGCGACACCGAGAACTTCGACTACGGCTCGCTGATGGGGACCACGTTCACCATGGACAAGGCAGAGCGCATCAGCACCTTCGACAGCGGATCGACCCACGCCATGACACTTACCGCCGTTGACCTCGACGAAGACGGAAAGGCAACAAAGTGGAAGGTGGAGAACAGTTGGGGCGCATCGTGGGGACAGAAGGGCTGCATGATAATGAGCGACCGCTGGTTCCGCGAGTATATGTTCCGTCTTGTGGTGGACAAGAAGTATGTGCCTGAGGACATACTGAAGATGAACGAGCTGAAACCAACCATGCTCACATACGACGATCCTCTCTTTATTGATAAGTAACAAAACTTATATAAGATAATAGACTCAAGTTTCGCATGTCTGTGACATGCTGTCAGTGAACAAGTTGACAAGTGGAC
>CALZDK010000169.1 GCA_945637645.1 uncultured Prevotella sp. | reverse complement strand
GCCCTATTCTTTAATCCTTTAATTTTTTAATTCTTTAATTTTTTTATGCCCTTCAGGGCGAATATTATTCCTCATCGACATAATCCTCCAGGTCCTCCGCCTCAGCGTCGGGGTCGGCCTCTATGGAGAATGTGGTGCGGTAGTTGTCCTCGGTGATGTCGTCGTCGCTGAAGTCGCTTGGCTCCTCTATCTCGTCGTCATCGTCGTGGTTCTTGTAGTCGTCGATAGGCAGGTCGTCCTCGTCGGTCTTAGGCTGCAGCTGCAGGCGTGGTTTCTCCATCTGTGGCTTCACCTTCACGAAGATAGCCTCCACCCATGTACCCTTTGGCACCTCCAACACGTCGAAGCCGTCGGCAACCTTGCGGTCGTACATGCCTCCGGGCTTGTGCAGTCGGTTTTGCGGCAGTGTGGTGGTTGAGATTTCAAATCCGCTCTCTATTATGTCCTGTATGCTCTGTGGCAGCGAGTCCCAACCGCCGCCGAAGTTGCGCTCCAGCACCTCCACGAGTTTCGCCGCGGAGATGTGGGTGATGTTCTCGTAGGTGAGGTCGCTCACACGCATTATGGGGCGCTTCTTTATAGCCCATGTTATCTTCATGTTCTCGTCCACCTTTATGGTGGCTATCTTATACCCCATTTTCTCATATTTTCCTTTCATCAGTTTTGTATCGTCCTTCAGCTCCTCCACAAGGAATGCTGTCTTTATGATGTCAACATATCGGCGGATGTTTTCCCTTATTTCACTATCCTTGTCGGCACCTTCCCACATTCTGAAAATGTCGTTCTCCTGAACGTCCCATACGTTGCTCTTCGTGAGCATCTTCAACGACAGAGCTTTCTTTGTTGTTTCTTCTTTCATGTTATTTTTTTATGTTTTCGTTGTTTTTTGCTGCAAATGTAAATACTTTATTTTATTTATACAAGCGTTTGGGGAAGAAAATAACTAAAATAACGCATTTTTATTTTGTATTGTCTAAAACTTGCACTACCTTTGGATAAGATAGGCTGCGTTTTAACAATAAAAATAAAAAATCTGCCTTTTTTATTTTGTATTGTCTAAAACTTGCACTACCTTTGCATCAAAAAAGAGATAGAAAGTATGTCACAACCTCTGGCGGAACGACTAAGACCACGATCCCTCGACGACTACATCGGACAACAACATCTCGTAGGCGAGGGAGCAGTGCTGCGCAAGATGATAGACGCGCGGCACATCTCCTCTTTCATTCTGTGGGGACCTCCAGGCGTGGGAAAGACAACACTGGCGCAGATTGTGGCAAACCGACTCGAAGTGCCCTTCTTCACACTCAGCGCCGTTACAAGCGGCGTGAAAGACGTGCGCGAGGTGATAGAGAAAGCCCAGAAAGGACGATTCTTCAACACCTCTTCTCCTATCTTGTTTATAGACGAAATCCACCGCTTCAGCAAGTCGCAACAAGACTCGCTGCTCGGAGCAGTGGAAAGAGGCATCGTGACCCTTATTGGTGCCACCACCGAAAACCCTTCCTTCGAGGTCATACGACCGCTGCTCTCGCGTTGCCAGACCTTCGTGTTGAAGTCGCTCGAACGCGACGACCTGCTGAAACTCATCGACCGTGCCTTGACCACCGACGTGGAGCTAAAGCACAAGAAAATAGAGATGAAAGAGACTGCCGCACTGCTGCGCTACAGCGGAGGCGACGCACGCAAGCTGCTCAACATTCTCGAACTCGTAATCGACTCAGAGAACCAAGAGCCTATAGTCATCACCGACGACCTCGTGGCGGCACGCCTGCAGCAAAACCCTCTCGCCTACGACAAAGACGGCGAGATGCACTACGACATCATATCGGCATTCATAAAAAGCATCCGTGGCAGCGACCCCGATGCCGCACTCTACTGGTTGGCACGCATGATAGAAGGCGGCGAGGACCCGAAGTTCATAGCCCGACGACTCGTCATCAGCGCCTCTGAGGACATCGGACTCGCCAATCCCAATGCCATGCTCCTTGCCAATGCCGCCTTCGACGCAGTGAACAAGATAGGCTGGCCTGAAGGACGCATACCACTTGCCGAAGCCACCGTCTATCTTGCCACCAGCGCAAAGAGCAATTCGGCATACCTCGCCATCGACAAGGCTCTCGACCTCGTGCGCAGAACAGGCAACCAACCAGTGCCGCTCCATCTGCGCAATGCGCCTACAAGTCTTATGCGCGACCTTGGCTATCACGATGGCTACAAATATCCCCACGACTTCCCAGGGCATTTCACACCACAGCAGTATATGCCCGACGAGTTGCAAGGGCAGACATTGTGGACTCCACAACACTCTCCCGCAGAGGACGTTCTGGCGCAGAGAATGAAAAACTATTGGAAGAAATGAGAAGTATTGTATAATAGTATAATAGACATGAAAATAGTAGTATTAGACGGTTACGGATTGAATCCTGGCGACCTTTCATGGGACGCACTAAAGGAACTTGGCGACGTGACTATATATCCACGCACCACTGAAGAAGAAGTGTATCAACACTGTGTCGATGCCGACATCGTTCTCACCAACAAGGTGGTGATGAGCGCTGAGGTAATATGGGAACTGCCAAATCTTAAGTATATCGGAGTCCTCGCCACTGGCTACAACGTGGTTGACACCGAGGCAGCAAAAGACAGCGACATCGTTGTCACCAACATTCCTGCCTACAGCACCGACAGCGTGGCACAAAACACCTTCGCACACATACTTGCCATTGCCAACAGAGTGGAGCACTACAGCATCCAAAACCGCGACGGACGCTGGAGCAGCAATCCCGACTTCGTTTATTGGGACACTCCGCTCGTGGAACTCGCAGGAAAGACCATCGGCTTAGTAGGTCTCGGACGAATCGGCATGAAGGTGGCACAAATTGCACTGTGTTTCGGCATGGAAGTCTTCGCCCTAACAAGCAAACACAGGGTTGACCTGCCGGAGGGCGTGAGGAAGACAACACTCGACGGACTGCTCGCCACCAGCGATATTCTCTCGCTCCACTGCCCGCTAAACCGCGAAACCCGCGAGATGATAAATGCCAACTCGCTGAAGAAAATGAAACGAGGGGCAATACTCATCAACACAGGTCGTGGACCTTTGGTAAACGAGAGCGACGTGGCAGAGGCACTGAAGAGCGGACAGCTCGGAGCCTACGGCACCGACGTGATGTGCCAGGAGCCGCCAGAGGCAGACAATCCTCTCTTCTCGGCTCCAAACGTGTTCATCACACCCCACATAGCCTGGGCAACATTCGAGGCACGCACACGATTGATGAACATTGCCGTTGACAACGTGAAGGCATTCATCGATGGAAAACCAATAAATGTTGTGAACAAGTAAAGGAATGGAGTCACTCTTCAACATCTCTATTCAGCAAATCATCGAATTTCTTGGCACTTTCGCATTCGCCATCTCCGGCATTCGTCATGCGGCTGCCAAGAATTTCGACTGGTTTGGAGGCTATGTCTGTGGCATAGCCGTAGCCATTGGCGGAGGAACCATTCGCGACGTGATGCTCGGCACCACACCTTTCTGGATGACCAATCCCTTCTACATGCTTTGTACCGCCCTCGCCCTTGTCCTTGTGGTCGCGTTTGCCAAATGGATAGAGCCGCTGAAAAACGCATGGTTCGTTTTCGACACCCTCGGTCTTGCCCTCTTCACCATAGCAGGCATACAAAAGAGCATCATGCTCGGACAACCCTATTGGGTGGCAAT
Source organism: uncultured Prevotella sp. (assembly GCA_945637645.1). Taxonomy (GTDB): domain Bacteria; phylum Bacteroidota; class Bacteroidia; order Bacteroidales; family Bacteroidaceae; genus Prevotella. Next base: position 359 of record CALZDK010000169.1, on the reverse strand, counting down.
AATCATGGGCTGCATAACAGGTGCCGCAGGAGGAGTGATACGCGATGTGCTGCTCAACAACGAGCCCGTAATCTTCCGAAAGGAAATCTACGCCATGGCAAGCGTACTCGGCGGACTTGCCTATTGGCTTGTCATGCACATCGACAACAGGGTAGAGCTGGCAGTAACCATCAGTTTCGCCGTAACCTGCACCATACGCGCCCTCGCCGTCCGCTACCATCTCTCACTGCCCAAACTCAAGCAGCTCATAGCAGAGGAATAAGAAAACCCTCACCGCTTTTTATTTATAGCTATTGCCGCATCAAGCCCCTTCCCTCCCTCCACGCGCCGTCGGCGCGCGGAGGGAGGGGGACACAGTG
>CALZDK010000168.1 GCA_945637645.1 uncultured Prevotella sp. | reverse complement strand
GAGTGTGTCGGCACTTTCCGAAAGGCTTTTCGTGACGCCAATCGGACCATATTGGTTTTTCTACGACATGATAGTTTGTGGAGTGGCTTATTATGCGGTGTTTCATTTCCTTGGCACGAGGCTGGGCATCGCTTCGCGCCTTTCGCTGTTGGCATTCCTGCTGTATGTCGAGGCTTCGGCAATCCCGTTGCTCACTTTTGGCGATGCCACACTCTACTTCATTGGCGTAGCGTTAAGACAGTTGGGAGTTCCTTTCCTGAAGGCGTTCCCTCCCTCTCCGTATTCGTTGCTTCCATTCCTCATGCTTATTTTTCAGCAAGACCTATGGAACAAGTGGTTATGCCTCTTGCTCCCTTTCTTCGCAATATCGTTTCTCGTTTGGCTTCGTGGAGTCACGCCCGCCGGAATAAGAACTGCTATGGATTATGCAGGTTGCAACACATTGCCAATCTACATTTTCCATCCCATATTCACTATGGCGTCAAAGTTCTATTTGCCATTGTTCGTCTTCGACCCGACGGGCATCGTGCATGCCGCCGTTACGATAATATTGGGCTTTGGGGGAAGTTTGGCAATAGCCCGCTTGCTCGACAGGTTAGGCTTGTCAAAAGTCTTTGGCTCGAAGGCGTTGCTCAGATAAGTTCTTGTGTCAGTATGCTCTCCAGTTTCTCGGCGGAAAGCCGCAATTGGAACTGTCCCTTTATTGCAGTGGAAATGGCTCCTGTCTCCTCCGAGACAACGATTACCACACAGTCGCCGTCCTGCGACATTCCCATTGCCGCACGGTGACGCAATCCAAGTTCTTTGGGAATGTCCATGTCGTGCGAAACGGGCAGGATGCATCCCGCAGCCTTTATGCGCTTGTGCGATATAATCATCGCACCGTCGTGCAGTGGCGAGTTTTTGAAGAAGATGTTCTCTATGAGTCGCTGGTTGATGTTTGCGTCTATGATGTCGCCCGTCTTCACAATCTCGTCAAGAGGCGAGTTGCGCTCTATCACTATCAGCGCACCGACCTTGCGCTTCGACATGTTCATGCAGGCAAGCACTATGGGCACTATCGTTTCCTTGTCGTGCTCCGTCTTCTCCTGCTTCCCTGTCGAGAATATCTTCATCAGCATGCGCATTCGCTGATGCGCTCCAAGGTTATAGAGAAACTTGCGGATGTCTTCTTGGAAAAGGACAATAAGGCCGATTACTCCCACACTTACGAGCTTGTCCATGATGCTGCCCAAGAGGCGCATCTCCAACACCTGCGACACAAACAGCCAAAAGACGACAAACACCAGTATGCCAATGAAGACATTGAGCGAGCTCGACTCCTTCATCAGACGGTAAATGTAGTAGAGCATCATTGCGACAAGAAAAATGTCGATGACGTCCTTTATGCCAAATTCGAAAAACATGCCGTTGTTATTTTTATTGTTTCTACAGCCTCTTTCACGTCGTGGACACGCAGTATCGACGCACCCTTCTGCAATGCTATGGTATGCAGCACAGTGGTGCCGTTGAGCGAACCGGTAGGGTCAGTGCCGAGAAGTTTGAAAATCATCGATTTCCTCGACACTCCCACAAGCAGTGGCAAGTCAAGAACTTCCAACTTCTCCATGTTTGATAACAGCTGATAGTTTTGCTCCAATGTCTTTCCGAATCCGAATCCAGGGTCAAGGATGATGTCCTTCACGCCTAAGTCGCGCAACTGCTGCACCTCGCGTGAGAAAGCCATCAGCATATCCTCTACTGTCGGTTTTACAGACATAAGAATGTAAGGCACTCCAAGTCGCGCCACCATCCGGAATATTGCGGGATAAGGTCCTTCTTCCTGTTCCAAGGGAGTATTTACCACACCGGTCAGCCCGCCTTCCGACACATCGTTGATAATTGCCACCCCATATTCCTCTACAGCCATGCGTGCCACGTCGGGACGGAAAGTGTCAACGGAAAGTACAGCGTTGGGTTGCTGGCGACGCACTATCTCAAGCCCATGTCGCAATCTCGCCATCTCTTCCGCCTCGCTCACTTCCGGTGCCCCAGGGCGTGTGGAGAAGGCACCGATGTCTATCATCGTGCCGCCATCGGAAATAATCTGGTTGCACCGCTCTGCTATCTCCTTCTCTGTCTGTTTTCGGCTACCCGCATAGAAAGAGTCAGGTGTGACATTCAGAATGCCCATCACCTGTGGCTCATCGAGACTCATCAGCCGTCCGCCAACGTTTATCGAATACTGCATATTTCCTAAAGATTGTTTTTATTCTCTTGCAAATGTAACACATCTTATGCGAAATACAAAATAAAAAGAGGTATATTTTGCAAAAATTATCTTCTTTCTCTTCGTCGTATGCCATTTTTGATGTACTTTTGCACAAAAAACAAGTAAAATGGACATAGAACAACTTTATGAGATATATAAAAGCCACCCTGTAATAACAACCGACAGCCGTGACTGTCCAGCCGATTCCATCTTCATTGCACTGAAGGGAGGGTCTTTCGATGGAAACAAGTTTGCTGCCGCTGCATTGGAGAAGGGATGCGCGTTTGCTGTCATTGATGAACCTGAGTGTGCCGTGGCAGACGCTTCGGGAAGGATAGACCCACGATATATCGTTGTCGATGACTGCTTGCGCACTTTCCAGCTCTTGGCGCGTCACCACCGCCGCCAGTTCCACATTCCCGTCATCGGCATCACAGGCACCAACGGCAAGACCACCACAAAGGAACTTGTCTCTGCGGTGCTCTCTGAGCGTTTCAATGTCCTTTTCACCCAAGGCAATTTCAACAACGATGTAGGTGTGCCCAAGACGCTCTTCCGGCTCACCTCCGACCACGACATTGCCGTTGTGGAGATGGGAGCCAGCCATCCAGGCGACATAAAGACACTCGTGGAGATTGTCGAGCCACAATACGGTTTGATCACCAATGTAGGCAAGGCGCATCTTCAGGGCTTCGGGTCCTTCGAGGGAGTAGTACATACAAAGGGCGAACTTTACGACTTCCTGCGCAAACAGGAAAACTCAACAGTGTTTATCGATGCTGGCAATCAGCTCCTGATGGAAATAGCCCGTGGCCTGCAGCTTATAGCCTATGGCGTTTGCGGCGACAATCTCAAGGTAAGGGGCGAGGTGGTGTCCTGTGCCCCGTTCCTCAAGTTCCGTTGGACCGACGGCATAGGCAGCCACGAGGTTCAGTCTCACCTCATAGGCAGCTACAACATCTACAACATGCTTGCCGCTGTCTGCATTGGCCTGAACTTTGGGGTCACCGCAGAGGAAATTAACCATGCCCTCACAAACTATATCCCCAGCAACAACCGTTCGCAACTGACAGAAACAGGCGACAACCACCTGATAGTAGATGCCTACAATGCCAATCCGACGAGCATGATGGCGGCATTGAGAAATTTCCGCGATATGGCTGTGGAGCCAAAGATGGCTATACTTGGCGACATGCGTGAGCTGGGAGAGTCGAGTGGGGTGGAACATCAGAAAATTGTCGATTTCCTTGTCGAGGCAGGTTTGCAGAATATCTGGCTTGTCGGAACGGAGTTTGCCAAGACACGTTGTCATTACCGTAAGTTCAACGATGTGGAGGAGGTAAAGGCAGAGGTGGCAGCGTGCGAACCGAAGGGATATTACATCTTGATAAAGGGCAGCAACGGAATAAAACTGTCGCAATTGACAGAAAAACTGTGATATTTAATTTTTTTCTTGTAAAAATTGCACGCGTTTGAAAAAAATAGTGTACCTTTGCATCCGCAAACAAGCAATCGGGATGTAGCGCAGTTGGTAGCGCACTACGTTCGGGACGTAGGGGTCGGGCGTTCGAGTCGCCTCATCCCGACTTGAAAAACAAAAAAGTGGCTGTTTCAGTCACTTTTTTTGTGTATTATACAATTAACTTTCCCATTAGCCCAATTTCTTGGAGTTAAAGAGTTACTGCCATTCTTGTTAGGCAGAACTTGTCCAACTACTCACAAGGCTTTGTAGCCAAAGTCATTTACGGTGCCTGTTTCGGAAGAGAAACTGATGCCTACCTTGTATATTTTGCGCTTGTCGGCGGCGTATGGCTGGGCATAGCCCTTTTCGTCTATCTGCTTCA
>CALZDK010000167.1 GCA_945637645.1 uncultured Prevotella sp. | reverse complement strand
AAAAAGGGGTTCACAGTCTCACGACTTTGAACCCCAACGATTTTCAGTAAAAGTGTTTATTTAGAAGAAGTCTATTATGAAAAATCTATAGTTTTTCTGTATCTGTCTGTTACCCATTGGTTACTGTTATGAGCATCTGAGGAGTGAACCACCTGTCAGTTTGGCATACCTGCCAATCCTGTTGAGGCGGCACAGCGTTTCCACAGAGATACCGTTTTTGCGTGCAACGCTTTCTACGGTGTCACCTGTAGTGACCTTATACCAACGTATGTCAGTGTTGGCAGCTGTTGGTTTCTCCTCGGTCTGTGCTGGTGCATCAGTCTTGTTGACTGTGGCGTTGGCTGCCTTGCCCTGTACATCCTCGCGCTTGTAGCCATGCTGGTCGTTCTTCCCGCGCAGACTGTTAGCCTGGAGCGACTCTGCAGCGTTAGATGCCTTGCGGTATGTGTAGAAGTCGCCTGTTACGTCCTGATTCTTAAAGTCGAACATAAGTGCCGGGTTGATGGCAAGTCCGCAGAGACGTGTCTCGAAGTGGAGGTGTGAACCAGTGCTTCGTCCTGTGTTTCCGCCCAGTCCTATTGGCTGTCCGGCTTTTACTATCTGGTTTTCAGCTACGAGCTGTTTTGACATGTGTCCGTAGTAGGTTTCCAGTCCGTTGTTATGTCTTATGATGACATATTTTCCGTATCCCTTAGCTTCGTATCTTACGATTCTCACCTTTCCGCTGAATGCGGCACGTATGGTATCACCTATATATACTTTGATGTCGATGCCTTTGTGCTGGCGTCCCCAGCGAGGTCCGAAGTTGCTTGTGATGACACGGCTTGTCGTAGGCATGTGGAAACCGCGGAGGTCTATCTTATAATTGTCCGGCACCACGTATGAAGCGTGTGTGCGCTTGTTCTCCCATTCGGCATAGAGGTCGGATGCTGGGTTTTCAAGGTTTTCCTTTTCTGCTATCTTTTTCAGTGACATCTGCTCAACGGCTTTGTTCTTGCGGTCGATGGGCGCCTGACGTGCTATGAGGTCCTGCGCCATTGTAGGCACGACTGCTATAGACATGATAGATGCAACTGTTAGTTTTCTTAATTTGGTTTTTAAAGACATGAGTATAATATTTTACTTGGTTTTAGTGTAAAAACCTCACTAAAAAGAGGGTGAGACTTTTATTTGATTGCAAAGTTACTAATTTTTTGCTAAAAAGTTACACTCTTAACAGAATTTATATCGTATTTAACATTGGGTTTATGCAGTTTTCATGCAGTAATATTGCTTTAAAAGCCCATAGACACGACATAAATCAAGAAAATCTGTATATTTCCCTTTTATGATATGTTAAGAAATTGCAGCCCAGTTAATGTTAGTCTTTCTTAACTCCTCAAGTCTGTTCCACAGCATCTGGTATTGTGAGCTGTTGCATTGTGGGTCGGCATCTACAATTTTTCTTGCCTCGTCGCGTGCCAACTGAACTATCTGTCCATCGCGTGCTATGTCGGCAATTTTCAGGTCGAAGGCTATGCCGCTCTGCTGTGTTCCCTCCAGGTCGCCGGGTCCCCTTAGTTTCAAGTCAGCTTCTGCTATTCGGAAACCGTCGTTAGTCTCGCACATTATGTCAATGCGCCTTGCCGTCTCTTTGGAAAGTGAGTTCTTGGTGACAAGTATGCAGTAGCTTTGGTCAGCTCCTCGTCCCACTCTTCCTCTGAGCTGATGTAGTTGTGAGAGCCCGAAACGTTGTGCATCGAGAATTACCATGACAGATGCGTTGGGCACGTTGACTCCCACCTCTATGACGGTAGTGGAGACGAGTATCTGCGTCTCTCCCGAGGCGAAGCGTCTCATCTCCTCCTCTTTGTCAGCAGGCTTCATCTTGCCGTGGACCTTGCTTATCTTCATGTCAGGGAAAGCCTGGCAGATTGTCTCGTAGCCATCCTCTAAGTTCTTGAGGTCGCTTTTCTCGCTTTCCTTTATAAGAGGATAGACTATATACGCCTGCCTGCCAAGCTCTATCTGCTTGCGGATGCTCTGGAAGAGCGGTGCCATGCGGTTGTCATATCGATGCAGAGTGTATATAGGCTTCCTGCCTGGTGGCAGTTCGTCTATAACGCTCACGTCAAGGTCGCCGTATATTGTCATGGCAAGTGTGCGTGGTATGGGTGTGGCGGTCATGACGAGGATATGCGGAGGGTTGGTGCTCTTTGCCCATAGCTTTGCCCTTTGTGCCACTCCAAAACGGTGTTGCTCGTCAATGACGGCGAGTCCGAGTCGGGAGAATTGCACTGTGTCCTCAATGACAGCGTGCGTTCCCACGAGTATGTCAATCTCTCCAGCCATCAGTGACTGGAGGATTTCCTTGCGTCGCTTGCCTTTCACGATGCCAGTGAGCAGTTCCACCCTTACAGGCATGTCGCCGAGGAATTTCCTTATTGTGGCGAGATGCTGTTCGGCAAGAATCTCTGTTGGTGCCATGATGCATGTCTGGAATCCGTTGTCTATGGCTATGAGCATCGTCATGAGGGCAACGAGTGTCTTGCCTGAGCCTACGTCGCCCTGAAGCAGTCTGTTCATCTGGCTTCCAGAGCGCAGGTCGGAGCGTATCTCCCTTATCACCCTTTTCTGTGCCTCTGTAAGATTGAACGGCAGGTGGTGGGAATAGAAGTCGTTGAATATTTCTCCAATATGGCTGAAGACATATCCTCGGTACTTGCGCCTGTGGTCGCTGGCATATCGGAGAATGTTAAGCTGCACATAGAACAGTTCCTCGAACTTGAGTCTATAGCGTGCGTTACGTGCATCGTCAGCCGATTTGGGACTATGTATATCCCTCAGTGCCTTGTCGCGGCTTACCAGTAGAAGTCTGTTGGTTATGAAAGGAGGCAGTGTTTCCTGCAATGGTGTTGTGAGTTTGGAGAACAGCGTCCTGATGATTTTCTCCATTGCCCGTGAGGTGAGTGCATTGCGCTTCATCACTTCCGTGGTGTTATAGTATGGCTGCATACCCATTTCGGATAGTTGCAATGATGTGGCATCGTCGATGTCGGGATGCGTTATCTGTATGCGGTGGTTGAAAACTGTTGGTTTCCCGAATACGATATATTCTTTATGGCAGTTATAGTTGGCTCGCACCATTTTTGCTCCGTTAAACCATACGAGGTCACATACAGCCGTGCCGTCGCTGAAATGAGCCGTCACAATAGTCTTTCTGTACCCGGACGTTGTCTGCTCGAAACTGAGGATATGCCCTTTCACCTGTACAAAGGGCATGTCAGATGTCAGTTCGTCTATTCTGTATATCTTGCTGCGGTCAACATATTTATATGGGTAATGCTCAATAAGGTCACCGTAGGATACGATGCCCAGTTCCTTGTGCAGGATGTCCTTGCGGCGAGGACCTACACCCTGGAGATACTTTATGTCTTGGTTCAGGATGCTATCCATGTAATATTGCCTCTGCCACTTTCATGTCAAACGGTGTGGTGAGTTTTATGTTCTCGCGACAGCCCTCCACGACAGAGACCTGACAGCCTAAGTCTTCCACGACAGACGCATCGTCGGTGAAAGATTCCTTGTATGGAAGAGAGAATGCCCTTTTGGCAAGTGCGATGTCAAATACCTGTGGGGTCTGAACAATGACATAATCGCTGCGTAGCACATTGCGCCCACATCCGCTTTCGCCTACAAAACGCAGGGTGTCTGTAAGGGGCATGACAGGAATGGCGGCGTAGTTCTCCCGTGCCGACTCGTAACACCTGTCTATTACAGCAGCCGACACTAATGGGCGCACACCGTCATGTATTCCCACTACTCCGTCTGCATCATCGGGTATGATGGAAATGCCATTCCTTGACGACTCGAAACGGGTGCTGCCTCCACTCACCACGGTATGAGGCGTTGTGAACCCATATTCCTCGCACAGCTCTTTCCAGTGAGTCTGCTGTTCCTCCGGCAACACGAGAATAATCTCAAGGCTCGTTGAATATGAGTGGAAAGCCTCGATGGTATGCATAAGTACAGGTTTGCCACATAGCAACAGAAACTGTTTAGGTACAGAGCTGCCCATGCGCTGCCCTTTCCCGCCGGCTACGATTATAATATAATC
>CALZDK010000166.1 GCA_945637645.1 uncultured Prevotella sp. | reverse complement strand
GCCTGCTCCTCCTCCATCCATCACCTGATACGGCGGATTTCCTACTATTGCATTAAATGTCATGTGGTCTTTATCGTTTGCTTTCCAGAAGCGGCGGCCGTCGCGGACTTCGTTGACGAACGTCGCCGGGTTGTTTTTTATTACGTCTATAAGGTCTTTATAATATTGTGCATTCACTCGCGTTGGACGGAAGCCGACGAGGGTGCGGCGGGTTATGCTGCGAGCCATTGGAGTCTTGCAGATTACGAATATGTTCTGCTCCACTGTCGTGTCCCAAAGGCTTTGGGCAAAGGCACGGTTTATGTCACCATATTTCTCACGGGCTTCCTCCATGCGGCGGCGGTAGATGTTGTATGCCACGAAGAGAGGGTAGAGACCGCTCTTTGAGTTTATCTCCAACACTCGGCTGTCGGGACTATAAACGTCGCGTGTCACCTTTCCGTTGTCGATGTGGCGTGGCAGCTCCAACATACGCTCATACCTCTCGTCGTAGAAACAGTAGCCGCCAAGACAGTCGCCAAGGTGCATGTTCACCACACGCCACGGTGTAAGTACCGTTTCCTTGTCGGGGTTGCGGAACGTGTTGAATATAGTGGCTATTCGCTCTATGCGCTCCTCCACCGTAAGGTTGTCGGCGGCACGAGCCATCGAGCGTATGCGTTTGCCAGCCTCACGGAATATGTCTGCCTCATAGTATTTCTTGAACTTTCGGAACACGTCTTTAGTCACTCCCTTGGGCATGAACTCTGTCCACGAGGCGGCATCAACTATCTGCGTGAAGTTGTCTATCGTTATCTCGTCTTCCTCGTTCTTCAGTTCGGCTCCGTATATCAGCAACGGCATCCTTATGCTTATGCCACGCAGTATGGAGATGGCGTTCTGTCGCTGGTTGTTCTTCTGTTTCAGTTCTTCCAGTCGTGCCTTTTCCTCTGGTGTCAGCTCGCGTTTCTTTTTCTTCTCAAGCCGTTCCTTCTCCTCATATTCCTCGTTGGTGAAGCCCTGGTTGTTCACGTCTATGTCTGCCGTCTTTGCCATAGCCTTCGTGGTGCCAATCTTTCCCTTCAGGTCCTTGAAGTCCTGCAGTTCCACGTCGGTCAGTTTCAGCAGCTCGTCGTTGTAGAGTGCGCCGTCCTCAAATCCGTTCTGCACCACCTTTTCTATTTGTGCCCTTTTCAGCTGTGCCATCATCGATTTCACGTCGTAGGGCTTCATCTGCGAACCTTCGATGCTTATTATCGGACAGAAGTTGAGGAAGTCGCCAAGTATCTTGCGGTCTTCGTCGGTCGATTTCCCTGCTTTTGCCGACACTTTTGCCACCTTAGCCAGCACTCTTAGCGTGCGGTCGGGTGCGAAGTCGAAGGCATAGCAGTTTGTTTTCATCTGACCGTGGCAGGTGAAAGGAGTCTGCACTCGGAAGATGGTCTGCATATAGCTTGCGGCAGACGTTGAGAACGAGCCCGACATCATGAACACCGCCGTCCATGGCTTCACGCTCACTCCAGTGGTCAGACGTCCGCACGTCAGGGTTATGGTATAGGTCTCTGACGGGTCGGGACCTATTGCCTTGTTCACCATTTTCAGTGCCTCTTCGTTCTCCTCGTCCTCGTCGCCGTTTCCCGCAACGTTCACCACTTGGAAGTTGCCAAACACCGGGTGACGGCGCAGCTTCTCGCTCAGAGTCCTTGCCGCCGCCACTCCGGGCAAGACCCAGAGCGTGTGGCGGAACATCTGGCGGAACTCGTCGTTGGAGTAGGGGTAGAGATTGCCCTCCTTGCACATCAGGCCGAGGAAACGGTCAACGTCGCGGTCGTGGCAGAAGGTGCCGTCGTCGCGTGTGCGGAAGAACTCACGGAAGTTGAATGCCTTCTCGTCGTCGCAGTATTCCGAGCCGAGAAGCGATCCGAGATCGTAGGTGTAGATGTTGATGGCTGGCAGCGACTCGTAGGGGTTAGGGTCGCCCATGTGTGTGAGGTCCCATTCCGCCTTGGCACGCTGCTCCATCACATAGTCCCATGTGAAGATTTCCTCCTCGTTGTAGTCGTCGAGCAGGTTGAACGGCGTTCCCGACAGTCTTAGAACCTTTGTATGCTTCTTCACCAAGGTGTCAATCACACTCTGCCCGATGTCGGTCTTGGTTCCCTCGTGTGCCTCGTCCACTATCAGCATGTCCCACGGTGCGGCAAACACGTCGGCGTTCTTGTCAAACTTTCCTCCAACTGTTTCTGCCCCTCGCAGGTCTTGCATTGAGGCAAAATATACGTAACTGTCGCCTTGGCGTGCCAACTGTTCGAGCTTTTGAAAACTCTCGCCTTTTGTGCGTGATCCATAGTGGTAGTCGGGCTGGTCGAAAAATATCTTTTGGAAGTCCTCAAACCATCCCTCGTCCACCACAGGCCTGTGGGTTAGTATTATGGTACGCTGCATCTCCATTTCCAGCACCACTTCCAGTGCCGAAAGCGTTTTGCCGAAGCGCATCTTGGCGTTCCACAGCATCTGGTTGCCGCGTTTGAAACGTGCTATGGTGCGGTCTATTGCCATGTTTTGCTCAGGTCGGAACTCTATGGGGCTCTGTTCGTGTGTCACCTCGCCGTTGTCGAGCGACTCTCGTCCTTCCTTCACTGCTGCAATGGCACGCTTCACGGTCTGCAGGTCGGTCACATACCACTCCCTGCCTTGGTTTTTCTTCTCAAAGCTCTTTCGCTTTATGCCCGACCGCTCAAGCACCTTGTGCACCTGCTTGTCGTTGAACGAAGACACGTGTCCCTTGCCGTCGGTGAACATAGTCCCCTCGGTGTAGAGCAGCTGATAGCTTATGCCTGCCGTTTTGGTGTATTGGTCTATGCGCTCCTTGGCAGCCTTGTTCAGCAGTGAGCTGTTGGGCTTGAAATATCCGTCGCCGAGTGTTGCCGTGGCTTCGCCAATTTTCAGTGCTCCTTGGTGTGCGTTGTCGTTGATGCGGAACACGTAGATGAGTTTTGGTCTTAGTGATGATTCAAATGTAGCCATAGTCACTTGTCTTTAATCAGGTCAATAAATCTTATCTTGTCTTTCCCGGAGTCGCTCTTGTTCCATTGCCTTATGTAGCAATATTTCCCGTTGTGGTGGCGCAGTCCCCCTTCCTTGCATCCTTGGCAAGGCTCAAGGCGAGGCTCCTCAAAGAGCGACTGTTGTGCCGATGGTTTCATTCCGCATGAGTCGGGCACCACGCCCTTAAGTCCGTCCATCTGCCATGCGTTCCATGAGATTATGTAGGCGGCATAGCGCAGCGACTTTGCCAATGGCATCTTCCCGAACTTCGCCACATAGAAGTCGATGAATGTGAATAGCATTGCCTCGCGTGCCAGCAGCAGGCTGTCGCCTTGCCACTCGTAGGCGTAGGTGCTTTTCAGCGCGCGTTGCGCCCATTCGAGCCATTCGCCGCTCTGGCAGGTGTTCTCGCCTACGATGCGCAGCTTGCGGTCGAGCAAACCTATGCGGTGTGCCACACAGATGGGGTCTCCTGTGGTAGTGTCATAACGGCTGGTGATGTATGGTGCCTCGCCGCAGGTTATTTCCAGTCGGCGGTCGCCTACGTAGTCTTTCCATGTCTTTCCTTCCGGAAACGTGATACGTTCGGTGTTGTCGGTCCAGGTGTGGTCAGGATTCTCTTGGTTGAAAACGTCCTTCCGTCCAAACCAAGCCTCGTCTATGAGATTGTTTTGGGCGTTGCAAATCCACGACGGGGTGAACACCTCCGCCATGTCCTTCGAGCGTGCCGTTTGTGCCATTTTCGACTTCATCACCCTTGGTGTCACCACTTTGCAGTGTTCGCCGGTTATCAGTTCCGCCTTTATTTCGTCTTTCCACTGATAACCCTTTCCCAGGTGCTGATAGTCTGCCGTAGCCCAAAAGATGTTATGCTGCTCGTCGGCGTTGCTTGTACTATGGTCTTTGAGGATTACGTTGAGCAGTTCAGCGTCGAGCTGCGCAATGTAGTCCTCGCGAATGTCAATTTCGTCGGGCATAACAATAGCGTGTTTTGTTAGCGCTGAACTAATGTATTCCGGGTTATACGGGCAAAGCAAATACCTCTGACGTAAGTGCATAAAAGAAGCGTGG
>CALZDK010000165.1 GCA_945637645.1 uncultured Prevotella sp. | reverse complement strand
TCTGGAATCCCTTAGGGAATATGGCGCGGTTGTCGGCACCGTTCAGTCGTGGGAAGTTGGTCACGTCGGGCACTGCCCAGTCTTTGATCATTGCAGCATTGAGAGTCTTGTTGTAGATGTACTCTCCTGTGATGGTGAACGGGAACGACACCGGCAGCTGGTAGTCGAGAGCTATTGAAGACTTCCACACCTGTGGCATCTTGAAATCCGGGTCAACTCCGCAAATGGTTGAAGGTATCGCACCTTCTTCAGGAGTGATGGTGGTTGGGAATCCCATAGAAATTATTTTGTCGCGCAATGCAGCTATGGATGCGTTGCCGTTGGCATCGGTAACAAGGCCACCTGCGAACTGGCTCATGTCAACCTTCGACCCCTTTACTCCTGTTCCATTGAGCTGTGCCTGATACTGCACCATACCACCATTGGTAGGCATATTGGTGAAGAACACGAGAGGCAGACGACCTTGGAAAAGTCCCGTACCACCACGCAGTTTGAGGCTCTTGTCGCCAAGGATGTCCCAGTTGAAACCTACTCGTGGCGAAACAGTGAAACGAGAGTCTGGCCATTTGCCTGTATCGACGCGACGACCATAGTAGTCAATGTCGAGCACTGCATTGTTTGTCATCAGGTCGCCATTGTCGAAGAACAATCCGTCGAATCGGATACCGGCAGTGAGTTTGAACTTTTCGGTAGCGTTCCACTCGTCCTGCAAGTAAATGCCCAATTTGTTGAAGGTCACGCGGGCTGCGGGACTAGATTCGCCATTGTAGCCATAGGTAAGACAAACCACCTCAGGTGCGGCACCATTGATGAAGTCGTCAACACTGTTGTAGCGGTAGTAACCTGTACCGTTACGCATATACTGGTTGTCTGCCATTTGGTGCTCATAGCTCAAGCCTCCCATGAGTTTGTGCTTGCCGAGATAGAATGTCACGTCGTCCTTCACGTTCCATACAGTGTTGTGTACGGCATTGTTATAAGTGAAGAGCTCATAGCCAAGTGCTATGTAGTTGTTAGTGTCGCCAGAACCATCGAGAATGTCGATGAACGGGAATTCAGAAGAGTTTGTTCCACGCACGTCGTCAAGTTTTGAGTAAGTGGCGAGGAACTGGTTTGAAATATTGTCGCCGAAGCGGCTGTTCAAGTCGAATGACAAAGAATGTACGAGATTCTTTATCGAGTACATTGAGTTGGCATAAGACATTGCATACTGCGATGTTCGTGCATAAGCCGAACGCGAACCACCATCCATCGACGATGCGTTTGGTGCACTCCAGTTGGTGTTGTTGGTATGGTTGTAACGCAGCGCGAGGTGATGGTTGTCGTTGATGTTCCAGTCAATGCGGGCAAGAATCTTGTAGTTCTTCTCGTCGGCTGGGAAATTGGTGTATGAGCCGGTGTCGTAGCCATATTTCTGCTTCACATGGTCGCTTACGCGCTGCAGGTCATATTCCGTACATTTTGAGATATAGTTGTCAGCGTCTGCCACGCCATCGGTTGATGCCCTCCAGCGGTTTGCGATTGTTGGAGTCTTAATGTATTCTCCGTTGGCGAAGAAGAAGAGTTTGTCCTTGATAATCGGTCCACCGAGGGTGAAGCCGTATGTGGTCTGCTCGTCTTTCTCGCGTGCGCCCTGAATCTGCTCACGGTCAACGGCGTCGCCACGCATGTTCTCGTTGCGGTGATATACATAGGCAGTGCCCTTGAAGGTGTTTGTACCCGACTTGGTCACGGCGTTCACACCGCCACCGATGAAGTTTGTCTGACGCACGTCGAATGGAGATATTACAACCTGAAGTTCCTCAATGGCATCAAGTGAGATAGGATTGCCGCCACCTGGGAGTGCCGATGAAAGACCGAAGTTGTTATTGAAGTCGGCACCATCGACGGTGAAGTTTGCCGTACGTCCGTCAGAACCCTGGAATGTCATTCCGTTACCTCCGTAAGGAGAGAGACGGGTCACGTCAGTGATTGAGCGGCTTACGGTTGGCAGAGCTGTGATCTGTGCACTGGTGACGTTAGTCGATGCACCCATCTTCTCGATGTTGAGCTTTGTTGCCTTTCCCTGAACCACCACTTCGCCGAGCACCTGTGAGTCCTCATTCATTGTAGTGTTGAGGTTGTAGGTCTCACCGAGCTGCAGTACGACGCCCTGCACTTTCTTGGTCTCAAAACCGATGTAGCTAATGGTCACCTCGTAAGGTCCACCGGAGCGCATACCGTTGATGTTGAACTGACCTTTTGTGTTAGTTACTGCCACATACTTGGTGCCTGAAGGTGTGTGTACGGCCTCGACCGTAGCACCGATGACATCCTCGCCATCGGCAGAAACCCTACCAGACAATCCAGACGTAGTAACCTGTGCCACCACCGACGATACCATCAGCATAAGTGTGGCGATTAGGAAATACAATCTCTTTTGCATAAGAAATTTAATGTTAAAATAATTAATACCTAATACCATTTTAATTAAGGACATTTGATGCCCCTAAAAATATTACGGCTGCAAATTTAACTAAAATTTCTGATATATGTGTTACAAAAGTGTTAAAAGTTGCACAAGAGATGTATTTTTATGAGATTTGTCTATTTCTTACTCAGTTTTCCTGTCTTGAGAAACGTTTTATACGCTTCCATCTTCACCGTGTGAGTTTTATGGTCGAACAGCAAGTTGGGGTTCACTGCCCTTCCGTTAATGCGCAGCTCTAAATGAAGATGGGCTGTGGTGGCGCGGCCTGTCTGTCCAGTAAGGGCTATCACTTGCCCTGCCTTCACACGGTCGCCCACGCTGACGAGGTTCTTGGAGTTGTGGCTATACCACGTCTCCAGTCCCTTCTGATGGCGAATCTTTATCAGGTTGCCGTATGCCGCATAGCGTTGCGACATCACCACTTCGCCGTCGAAGGCGGCAAGAATGTCGTCGTTAGCCTTTGTCTTTATGTCAACTCCGGAGTGCGCCCTTCCGCCACGCCTTCCGTATGGGCTTATCACCTTTGCCCCCGGCAGCGGGTAGCAAGCCTCCAGTTTTCGTTTGCTTTCCTTCTGTTCGCCTCCCACCACGCTCATTTCCACGTGGTTGCCCTTCTTGTGGAAAAGCAGTGTGCGACGTGTCAGCTTATGGCTCTTAGGCTGGACAACAATCTCAGGGTTCACCTTTCCTCCGTTCACCATTATATAAAAGGTGAGGAACGTCTTGCCGTTCTCGCCTCCCACTATGGCTATCGTCTGTCCTGCCTTCACACGGTCGCCCACCTTCACGAGGTTTTCGGCATTGCGTGCATAGACGGTTTCCAAGCCGTTGGAGTGGCGCACCACTATGGCGTTGCCGTGCCCTGAGATGTGGCGCGACAGGCGCACCGTTCCGTCGAACATCGCCTTCACTGCGTCGCCCTTGTTTGTCGTTATCTCCAGCTCACTATCCTTCACCGTGGCCTTTCCCACAGGTAGCGGGAAGGAATAGTCAGTGGCGCGATAGCCGCCGAAGTCGATGGTGAAAGCCTCCGACTGCTCAAACAGTCCCGGAGTCTCAATGCTTATTTGCTGTCGCTCAGCTGGCGTGAACTCGTCTTTCACAGCCGAGGTAAGCAACGTAAGTGCTATAAATATATATAATAGGTGTCTAATTTTCATAACATTGCTCCTGTAAATATTCTGCCGCTTCCGATTCCCTGCTTTCGGGCGGAGAAGAAATCGTGGTTGTCGGTGTAGGTGCATATCGGGCTTACGGTTATTGCCTCCGGTCGCACGCCAAGCGCAACGAGCTGTTTGCGGTTACATTCCTTTAGGTCGATGTGCCACTTGCCCCGAACGAATCTCGAAACCGTCTCGAAGCCTGCCTGTCGGAACTGGTCGTACACTTCCATGCCCACTTCAAAGGCGTCTAACGAGATACCCGGACCTATCGCGCACTGCAAGTCCTGCGGCTCAGTCCCATAGGCAAGAGCCATCGCCTTCACCGCTTTTTCCACTATTCGTGCCACCGTGCCGCGCCATCCTGCATGAACAGCACATACGGCATGGTGCGCCTTGTCGTATATCAAGACAGGAATGCAGTCGGCTGTTGAAACTCCAATGCAGATGCCGCTTTCGTTGGTCATCACGGCATC
>CALZDK010000164.1 GCA_945637645.1 uncultured Prevotella sp. | reverse complement strand
TTTTTAGTTGACAAGTTGACAGTTGACGAGTTGACAAGTTAATATGGTCTGACGGCTGTATCAACCCGTCAACTTGAGAGTATCAACTCGTCAACTCGTCAACTTGTCAACTCGTCAACTCGTTATATCATTTGTGGCAGGAAACTGGAGATTATCAATACCACTATTCCCACTATGAGCACGGCTATGGTCTTCTTCGAGCAACCCTTCCACTCGTCCAGAATTATGCCCCAGATGTTTGAGAACACAACGTTCAGTGCCATGAGGATACAGAACGAGAGAGTGGTCAGCGTCGGCGACTCTGTCAGGAATCCCTTGCCGAGCGATAGTCCGAAGAACTGGCTGTACCACAGGGCGCCTGCCAAGAGGCAGAACAGGGCGTTATTGCCCCATACCGATGCCTTGCGGTAGTCGCCCCAAGTCTTGTTTTTGCTGTTCTGGTAGAAGCAATACACGGCGTTGGTAATGAAACCGCCTATTGTGACGAGCATTGTCGCGGGCAGTGTCTTGTACATGTCCGGTGTCAGTTCGCCGAAGTTGATGTCTGCTCCGAAGGCGAGGCCCACGTTGAAGCATCCGCTCATCAGACCCGCCAGCAGTGCTATAGCCAAACCCTTTGGGAAGTTGAAGTCCTTCACCGCCGCTTTCTTCTCCTCTTCGGAGAGCGACGCCGCCTTCATGCTTCCCGCCAAGCCTATGATGCCGATGCCTATCAGTGTTACAACCACACCGGTTATCACCGAGAAGGTCAGTGCCGACAGCGCGTCCTGCTCAGGGAAGAAGATGTTGAGCAGCACAGGACCCATGATGGTGCCGAGTCCGGCGCAGGTGCCGAGGGCGATGCTCTGTCCGAGAGCCACACCGAGGTAGCGCATCGACAGTCCGAAGGTCAGTCCGCCCACGCCCCACAACACTCCGAAAATCATTGTCATCGTTATGTTGAAGGCATTGTCGGCTGTGAACAGGTCGCACAGCGAATGGCCGCCGGGCACGGCGAGCAGTGCGCCCAAGAAAGGTAGCAGCAACCATGCGAAGACTCCCTGCACAATCCAGTAGCTCTCCCAGCTCCAGTCTTTTATCTTGTTGATGGGCACGTAGCAACTGCTTTGGCAGAAAGCTCCGATGGCTATTATGATAAGTCCAATTACAATGTCCATATACAGTTCTGTGGAAATGTATTATCGCTTCGAGATCACCTCAGCGGCATAGCTGTCGATTTCGGCAATGAAGTCCTGTCCTACAGGCACGTTGTTGCGAACACAGAATTCGTCGTACACGGCGTTCCATGGCATTGCCTTCTGCTCCTCCATGATGCCAAGCACCTTGTAGCCTTCGCCTGCCAGCTCCAGCTTGGAGATTGTCTCGCGTGGTTCGAGCAGTGCGCGCAACATGCACTTCTGCGCAGAGCGTGATCCGATGACGTATGCTCCGATGCGGTTTATTGATCCGTCGAAGAAGTCCAGTCCGTAGTGTACGCGGTTGAGGGCGTCGGCGCGGACTATCTCGAAGAACAGTTCCTGGGTCTGGTCGTCCATGATGGTCACGTGGTCTGAGTCCCAACGTACAGGGCGGCTTACGTGGAGCATGAGTTCCTTCAGGAAAGGCAGCACGGCTGAAACCTTGTCGGCAGGCGACTCTGTCGGGTGATAGTGTCCCGTGTCGATGGTCAGTATCTTGTCGTTCTGAGCAGCGTATGCTGTGTAGAAGTCGTGCGAACCCACGGTGAACGACTCCAGTCCAATGCCGAACACCTTGCCCTCGATGCAGTCCTTCATCATTGGCTGCTTCTTCTCGAAGATTTCGTCGAGCGACTTCTTCAGTGTGTTGCGGTAGAGTGCGTGGTTCACCGACACGTCCTTGCATCCGTCGTGTACCCAGAGGTTCATGATACATGGGTCGTTCTGAGCCTCTCCCATTGCGTTTGCAATGTCGCGGCAGCGCTTGGTGTGCTCTACCCAGAACTTGCGGATGTCCTCATTGGGGTTTGCAAGAGTCAGGCTGCCTGACTTGGGGTGTGAGAAACTTGACGAGTTGAAGTCGAGCTTCGTGTTGTTCTCCTTTGCCCAGTCTATCCATGACTGGAAGTACTCTACGGTCACTTCGTCGCGGTCAACAACCTTTCCCTTGAAGTCGCCGTAGATCTCGTGGAGGTTCAGTCGGTGTTCGCCCGGTATGAGGCTCTTGGCCTTCAGTATGTCCTGTCGCAGTTCGTCGATGTTGCGTGCTGCGCCAGGGAAATCTCCTGTTGACTGTATTCCTCCTGACATTGCGCCAGCCTGCACTTCAAATCCTTTCACGTCGTCAGCCTGCCAGCAGTGCATTGAGAGGTGGAAGTCCTGTAGTTGTTTCAACACTGCTTCAGTATCTACACCGATTTCTGCATAGCGTTCCTTGGCAATCTCGTATGCCTTTGTAATAAGTTCTGTTTTCATTATAGTTATTATTTAATTTTTAATATAAGTTTCCTTTAATCTTTCAATCTTTCAATTGTTCAATCTTTCAATACTCTTTCACATCAATCGACTCACCAATTATGCGTCGCATTTCCCAGATGTCGCTCACCTGTCCCGATGCCTTGGCTTGAAGCATAATGTTGCCTATTGCCGTGCCCTCTTGCGGTCCGGCAATCACCTTCACTCCGCATGCGTCGGCAGTCATCTGGTTGAGGTAGCCGTTGAGCGAACCTCCGCCGATGATGTGCAGCACGTCAATCTCCGTGTCGGCAAACTCCTTCAGCCAGTTAAACACCTCCTTATATCTCATGGCGAGACTGTCGAAGATGCAGCGGCAGGTCTCGGCGTAGCCCTCAGGCACAGGCTGGTTTGTCTTGCGGCAATATTCCTTTATCGCCTCCACCATCGATGGCGGGTTGGCAAACATCTCGTCGTCGGGGTTTATTATGCTGCGCATGGCGGGCTGCTTCATAGCCTCCGCCTGCAGTTCCGCGTGCGATTTCGGCGCGTCGGTCCATTCCTTTCGGCAACGCTCGTATATCCACATTCCGCAGATGTTCTTCAGGAATCGTGTCGTGCCGTCTATGCCACCCTCGTTGGTGAAGTTCAGCTCGATGCTGCGGTCGTTTATTATAGCCTTCTTCGTCTCTATGCCCATCAGGCTCCATGTTCCCGAACTGAGGTAGGCGAAATGTTCGTCCTTGGCGGGCACTGCAGCCACTGCGCTTGCCGTGTCGTGACCAGCCACTGCAACCACCGGCACTGCTCCAAGTCCTGTCAGCCTCTGCACCTCTTCCGTCAGTGTCCCTATCACTGTTGCGGGATGTGTCATCTTTCCAAACTGGCTGCGTTTCAGTCCGATGCTCTCTATCAGTTCCGTGTCGAGGTCACCTGTCGTTGGGTTGAGCATCTGCGAAGTCGATGCCACGGTATATTCACACACGGCACGTCCTGTCAGCATGTAGCTCAGTGCGTCGGGAATGAAGAGAATTTTCTCCGCGTTTTCCAGGGCGGTGTCGCCGTTCTCCTTCATCGTGTAGAGTTGGAAGAGCGAGTTGAAGTTCATAAACTGTATTCCCGTCTTCTCATACACCTTCTCCTTTGGCATTTTCTCCGCGAAGAATTTCTCCATTGCTCCTGTGGTGTGAGGGTCGCGGTAGGCTATCGGGTTGCGCAGCGGTGCCCCGTCCTTTCCTATGCACACGAAGTCGCATCCCCAAGTGTCTATTCCAATGCTCCTTATCTCAAGGCCTCTTTCAGCCACGAGTCTTAGACCTTTTATTATTTCGTTATACAGTGCGAAAATGTCCCAATACACATGTCCGCACGTCTCGATAAGGTTGTTGTCGAAACGTGTCAGTTCCTCAAGGTTCAGTTTTCCCCCGTTGAGGCTTCCGATTATCGTTCGTCCACTTGTTGCGCCGAGGTCAACGGCAAAATATAGGTTTTTTTGTTCCATTATTATATTAGGCGTTATGTTTGTCGGGTGCAAAGTTAACCCGAAAAATCATCTTCAAACAATAGTTTTTGATTTTATAGCCGTGTTTTTTGGCTTTTATGAGAAATTTTAGTTTCGCATTTACTTCAAATTCCTCAACCCCCTTCAAACTGGTGTAGTATGAATCACAGGGAGTTGAGGAGTTAACTATTCGCAAGTTAT
>CALZDK010000163.1 GCA_945637645.1 uncultured Prevotella sp. | reverse complement strand
TGGAATAAAAGCAGTAACTTTGCCGACAGAACTAAATACTTTAACATTATGAATATTAAAAGAACCGTTTTCGCTGCCCTTATGGTGGCAGCAAGCCACGTTATGGCACAGCAGTTGCCATACCAAAACCCTAATCTTTCTGCCCATGAAAGAGCTGTGGACCTTACGTCACGACTGACCCTAAAAGAAAAAGCCGACTTGATGTGCGACGAGTCGCCGGCAATACCACGATTGGGCATTAAGCCTTTCAGTTGGTGGAGCGAGGCCTTGCACGGTCTTGCCAATCAGGGCAATGTGACCGTATTCCCGGAACCTATCGGAATGGCGGCATCGTTCAATGTGCCTTTGGTGGAGCGTGTGTTCAGCGTGACTTCCGACGAAACCCGCGCAAAGTGGAACGAGCAATATCAGAACGGAATACCGACAACACGTTTCCACTGCCTCTCGGTGTGGACTCCGAACGTGAATATTTTCCGCGACCCACGATGGGGACGTGGACAGGAAACCTATGGCGAGGATCCTTTCCTCACTTCGCAGATGGGACAGGCTGTGGTGCGTGGATTGCAGGGTCCTGAGACTGCCAAGCATCGCAAGCTACTTGCCTGCGCCAAGCACTATGCCATACACAGCGGACCGGAATGGAGCCGCCACACGGCAAACCTCAACGATGTGTCGCCACGCGACCTTTGGGAGACTTATATGCCTGCTTTCAAGGACCTGGTGCAGAAAGCTAAGGTGCGTGAGGTGATGTGTGCCTACCAGCGTTGGGACGACGAGCCTTGCTGCGGAAGCACTAAACTGCTGCAACAGATTCTCCGCGACGAGTGGGGATTCAAATATATGGTGGTGAGCGACTGTGGTGCCATCGCCGACTTCTGGATGAACCACAAGTCGTCGTCAACGCCTTATCACTCCGCTGCCAAGGGTGTGATTGCGGGAACCGACGTGGAGTGTGGTTTCGGCTATGCCTATGCTAAGCTGCCTGAGGCCGTGGAGCGAGGTCTGATAAGCGAGAAGGAGATTGACAAGCATGTGGTGCGTCTGCTTGAAGCACGCTTTGAACTTGGAGAGATGGACGAACACGAGACATGTGAGTGGTCGAAAATATCACCTTCCATATTAAGTTGCAAGGAACATCGCCAGCTCTCGCTCGATATGGCAAGGCAGACCATTGTGCTGCTAAAAAATGAAGAATGGGCTGCGCCGGTATTGCCTCTTTCAAAGAAGCAGAAGATTGCTGTCGTTGGTCCAAATGCCGACAACATCCCTATGATGTGGGGTAACTACAACGGAACTCCTAACACCACCGTGACAATCCTCGATGGAATACGTGCCAAGGTAGGCAAGAAGAATGTGACTTACCTGAAGGGCTGCGACCTTACTGAGGATTGCGTGGTGAACAGTTTCCTCACACAGTGCTCTGCCGACGGAAAGAAGGGCATAAGGGGAACGTTCTGGAACAACACCACCCGCAGCGGAAAACCTGTAACAAAAGAATATTATGTCAACCCCATTGCCGTGACAACAAGCGGTCAGCACACCTTTGCCGACGGCGTGAAGATGGAAGACTTCTCTGCTCTCTACGAGACAACATTCGCACCGCAGAAGTCGGGCAAGGCTGTGATAAGGATGCAATACACAGGCGCTTTCGCGCTGAAGGTGAACGGCGAGACCCTCGCACAGGACAGCACATGGCGCGACCAGCCAATGCGTTTTGAGATTGACGTGGAGAAGGGAAAGACCTACAACATGGAGCTCTCATACCATACGGTGAAGACCTGGGGTGCCAACATGAAGCTGAACATAGGTGAGGAACTGCCCATAGACTATAACGCTGCCATAGACAAGCTGAAAGGAATAGAGACAGTGGTGTTTGTGGGCGGTCTGTCGTCGCAGCTCGAAGGCGAGGAGATGCCAGTGACCATCGACGGATTCAAGGGTGGCGACCGCACTCATATCGAACTGCCGAAGGTGCAGCGTGAGTTCATACGTCATCTTGCTGAGGCAGGAAAGAAAGTGGTATTCGTGAACTGTTCGGGTTCTGCCATTGCCCTTGCACCAGAGGCTGAGCGTTGCGCTGCCATAGTGCAGGCGTGGTATCCGGGAATGGAGGGCGGCACTGCCGTTGCCGACGTTCTCTATGGCGACTACAACCCACAGGGCAAGCTCCCGGTGACGTTCTACAAGACCAGCGACCAGTTGCCCGATTTCGAGGACTACTCGATGAAGGGTCGCACCTATCGTTATTTCTCCGATCCTCTCTACGCCTTTGGTTATGGCTTGAGCTACACCTCTTTTGAATATGGAGATGTAAAGATAGAGAAACAAGCCGCAGGCAATTCTTCTATCTTCACTGTTCATTCTTCGTTAAAGAATACGGGTAGGCGCACAGGCACAGAAGTGGTTCAAGTGTATGTCCGCCGTTGCGACGATGTTGACGGACCGCTGAAAACCCTGAAGGCTTTTGAGCGAGTGACATTGAAACCGGGAGAGACAAAGAGTGTGGAAATAATACTCGACGAGGAGGCTTTCACCCTGTTTGACCCATCTACCAACACCATGCGTTCCGTGCCTGGAAAATACGAGGTGTTCGTTGGAAGTAGCTCGCGTCCGGAAGACTTGAGGAAAATGGAAATAATTAAAAATTAAAAAAATGAAGGATTGAAAGATTGATGAACAAATTCAGAAAATGAAGAAAAAAACAGTTATATTGTCGATGGTAAGTTTGGTGACATCGGTGGTGATGGCGCAAAACCCGATAATCCGCGACCAATATTCCGCCGACCCTACGGCGCGTGTATTCAACGGACGGATGTATGTCTATCCGTCGCACGACATCGTCAGTCCTGTGGAACCGGAGAAGAAATGGTTCTCCATGGAGGATTATCATGTATTCTCGTCGGAGAATCTAACCGACTGGACCGACCATGGCGTGATAGTGACCCAGAACAAGGTGCCTTGGGTGCGCCGAGATTCCTATGCCATGTGGGCTCCCGACTGCGTGGAGAAGGACGGACGCTACTATTTCTATTTTCCCGCAGCCCCGAGCGACACCTTGCGCCGCGGCTTTGCAGTAGGCGTTGCCGTAGCCGAGAAACCCGAAGGACCTTTCATACCGATGATGCGACCCATAGAGGGAATTAATGGCATAGACCCTTGCGTGCTTATCGATCCGAAAGACAACAAAGGCTACATCTATTGGGCTGGAATGGGACTGTGGATGGCACGCCTGAAGGACAACATGACCGCACTCGACTCCGAACCGCAGCCTGTGAAGGGCTTGCCCGAAGGCTTCAAGGAAGGACCCTTCGCTTTTGAGCGCAACGGGAAATACTATTTCACTTTCCCGTGGGTGCGAGACAGCACAGAGACCTTGGCATACGCCATGGGCGACTCGCCAATGGGACCTTTTGAGTTTAAGGGAGTGATAATGGAGGAGTCGCCGGTGGCTTGTTGGACCAACCACCACTCCATAGTGGAATATCGTGGACAGTGGTATCTCTTCTATCACCACAACGACTATTCGCCCGACTTCGACAAGTTGCGTTCGGTGCGTTGCGACTCTCTCTTCTTCAATCCCGACGGCACCATCCGTCCCGTTGTCCCAACATTCCGTGGAGTGGGCATCACTCAGGCAAGAAACCGTATTCAGATAGACCGCTACAGCAGCATTGCCGGTGGTGCGAAAATTGACTTCCTCAACGCGGGAAACCGTTTCAATGGTTGGAAAACCATATTCCCGAAAGAAGGATCGTCGGTGGATTACAATAGGGTGGATTTCACCGACCTCGCTGTCGGCGAGGTGGTAATAAGGGCAAAGTCGCCTGTAGCCTCGAAGGTGGCTGTTAAGGCTAACGGAAGGATTGTTGCCACTGTAGATATTCCTCAAACCGCCGTTTGGTGCGACGTGAGGGCAGAGGTGAAAGTCTCGCCACGAGGCATAAACAACATCAGTGTGACACTTATTGAAGGCAAGAATACGGAAATAGATTACATAGGTTTCGACATGAAATAGTAATTTCCGGCAAATGATACAAATCTTGACGTAAATGCAACAAATGTGGAGGGTAAAATAACGAAAAACCAATTAACTTTGCACACCGAACGCTGAGTTCTAATAATAA
>CALZDK010000162.1 GCA_945637645.1 uncultured Prevotella sp. | reverse complement strand
CAAACAACTTCTTCCACAGCCACAGCACTACCACCGAGCCGATGACGCAGAAGATAA
Organism: uncultured Prevotella sp.; assembly: GCA_945637645.1. Classification (GTDB taxonomy): domain Bacteria; phylum Bacteroidota; class Bacteroidia; order Bacteroidales; family Bacteroidaceae; genus Prevotella. The sequence goes on along the minus strand of CALZDK010000162.1, from coordinate 4,077 downwards.
AGTTCTTCAAGTATCCGGCTCCGAGGAGCTGCACATTAAACAGCGAACCGATGAAGGCACCGACATAACTGCCCACAATACCTATTATCAGGTTCATACAGCATCCCTTGCCCTCACCGCTCATTATGCGGTTGGCAATATAGCCAACTAATATTCCTGTTAATATCGGCCACGTCGTAAATTCTGCAATATGTTCAAACATAAGTAATATATTAATAATAATCTTCCGCAAAAGTACGAAGTTTTTTTCATCCTGACAAGGATATGTGTGAATATTTTTTGAGGGACACGACAGTCTGGAGTTAAGAATGTTTAATTTTTTGGCGAGTATTGTAGATGTATATCAATTAAGGTGTAACTTTGCAGTATTAAAAAACACTATATGAGACAGATGAGACTTTTGATGGCTGCAGCGCTGATGGCACTGTGTATGCCAGTGGTCTTGGCAGGAAATGCCAAAGGCGGCGCAACTGACGAGGAGGAGGACGACAACGTGATAAATATCGTGGCGTATTTCTGCAAGAACGATACGGCACGATATGAATACGTAGAGATGAAAGCAAATGTAACAGACAACGACACCACACTGACAAGGCGAGTGGATAGAACCTCGACGCTGATCGTGACTGACTCCACCTCGCACTGTTATATGCTCGACTTCATCCCGGGAGCGACAGACATCACTGGTAAGAAACCTGCGGTCAATGCTGCCTTGCTCCTGCAGAAAAATCTGAAGGGCGAGAGGCTGAGGCTGAGACTGAGCGAATTGGGAGAGTTTCAGGCCATAGACAACTGGAATATGGTGGTGAATAAGATGAAGGAGACGACGGCGACGATTGCCGACGCCGAAGAGCGCACGATGTTCAACAAATACTGCACCTACCTCAACCAAAGCATTGAGTCTGACGCGACGGCGGCTGCGAGTCTGTTTCCTGAGATTTCACATTTGTTCAACTGCCACGGTCTGCAGCTGACTCTCGACGAGAGCAAGTCGTTTGTGGATTCAACGTCGTTTATTGTACCTATCAATTTCGAGCTACATGCGTTTGTAGATAAAGAAGAGGAAACAGGCTTGTACCTCTACGGGTTAGAGAGCAACAGCCAAGGCGACATGCCTACTGACAAGGTGTCGGATTTGGTAGGTGTGATTGCGAAAACTATGGGCCTCTACGAAGAGGGAAAAATGGAAGAAGTGCAGGACATGATGAGAAAGTTCCAGAAGAATCCGTTTAAATACAACGGTGACGAATACCGCGCATACTTCCTCGACGGATGGCCCAAGGAGATAATGCTCAAGAAAGAAATAGGAGGTGAAGGGTTTATGACAATAGACGCGGAATACGTGACGGAAATAAGAGAATAGAGAAGAGGGATAGAGTTCGTTTAGAAAAAAAAATCACAAAATTTGATTTTATTATTATCGTAACATTGTTGTCGTAACAATGTAATCTTGACTTCGTACCTTTGCACTCGAAAAAGAACAAGTAGATGCAATGAGTATGAAAAAAGGATTATTGGCAGCTGCGACGCTGCTCGTGATGACCACAACGGCCGCCATGGCCGACACGGTGAAAGGAGTGGTAAAAGACAAGGCAACTGGAGAACCGCTCATCGGAGCCACTGTCATGGCAGGCGACAAAGGCGTGACTACCGACATGGACGGACGATTCACACTCGCCGGATTGAAACGTGGAAAACACACATTATTAATAAAGTATATAGGTTACAGAAACTCAAATATTGACGGAGTGGTGGCCGACGACCGTTCGGAGCAAAAGGATATTGTAGTGGAAATGGTTAGCGACGAACAGACACTCGGCGAGGTGAAGGTGACGGGAATGGCCCGACGCAACACCGACGCAGCCATGATAGAGGCAGCAAAAGTCAGCTCCGTCATAGTGAGCAACATCTCGGCACAAGAAATAAAACGTACGCAGGATAACAACGCAAGCGAGGTGATACGCCGCGTGCCGGGCGTGAGCCTCATAGAGGATAAGTTTGTTATGGTAAGGGGACTGTCGCAACGATACAACAACGTGTGGATCAACGGCGGCGCCGTACCAAGTTCAGAGGCAGACTCAAGGGCTTTCTCGTTCGACATTATTCCGAGCAGCCAGATTGACAACCTCGTGATTGTGAAGTCGCCAAGCGCTGAATATCCAGCAGACTTCACGGGTGGTTTCATCCAAATCAACACCAAAGACATTCCGTCGCAGAACGCTTTCTCTCTCTCAGTAGGCGGAAACTGGAACGATGCCACCCATTTCTCTGACTTTAGATACGCCAAACATAATAGCCACTATCCAGCAGAAGGACCAGTAGATATCATCGACAGCGGACTCAACAACGACTGGCGTGTGAAGACTCGCAAACCCATCGGCGACCTGAAGTTGGCTGCCGACTGGAACAGGCGGTGGACCTTGGGTGAGGCATGGCGATTAGGAATGGTGGGAGCGGCAAACTTCACCAACGAATACCGCACTTACGACAACATGACCAACAACCTCTTCGGTGTATATGACTCAGCCAACGACAAAAGCAACTACCTCCGACATTCTACCGACAACCAGTATAACGCCAACCAACGGCTCGGCGCCATGCTCAACCTCGCACTGCTCTCGCCGTCGGGCAACAACAAGTATGAGCTGAAGAACATCTTCAACCGGCTGACAAACCGCAGATATACAGACCGACAAGGCGTCAACGCGCAGTCGGACAACGAGACTGGAGCGGAATACTACTACCGCAGCCGACTGACTTACTGCACACAGCTAACCGGAAAACACGCACTGAACGACAACGACAACATTGAATGGAGCGCAAGCTACTCGTATGCCAACAGACGCATGCCCGACAGAAGACGATACACCATCGACGACGCGCTCGAACAGGGAACGATGATGCTCACGGCGGGAAACGAGATTAACCGCGAATTCACAAAACTCGACGAGCATATTGCATCGGCCAACGCCAACTACCGCTTCGCTCCCCTACCCTCGCCCGTCACTTTCACGCTGGGCGGATATGGCGAATACAGATCGAGGAAATACAACACCCGACAGTTTATCTACAACTGGGATATGGAAGACAACCGACTGCCCGACGGATTCAGGAAGATGGACATGACAGAACTGCTCTCCAACCCTGAGTATCTCGGACCAGACAAGCTTCACCTCATAGAAGAACAGTGTATGCGCAACAACTACAAGGGACGCAACACGCTCGGCGCTGGATATCTCACTGCCTCGATACCAGTAGGCAAACTGAAGATACACGCCGGACTGCGCTATGAGTATAACAACATGGAACTAATCACCAACAGTCGCGACGACGTGGAAAGCCCTCAGAGCAAATTCTACCGCGATGGCGACATATTCCCTTCACTCAACACCACTTACATTATTGACGAGCGCAACCAGGTAAGGCTCTCGTACGGAAAGTCGGTCAACAGGCCAGAGTTCCGCGAGGTGTCGCCATCGGTATATTACGACTTCGACCTCGCCTCCCACGTGCAGGGAAATGTTGACCTCAAGTCGTGCTACATCCATAACATCGACCTCCGCTATGAGTTCTATCCGTCGCGCGGCGAACAAATCACGCTGGCCGCCTTCTACAAGCGATTCAACAGCCCCATAGAGTGGACCTACACCGTGGCAGGAGGAACAAGCCTCATCTACTCGTATGAAAACGCCGAGAGTGCCGACAACGTCGGACTGGAACTCGACATACGCAAAGACCTCGCCTTCATAGGACTGAGAAACTTCTCGCTCTCGTTCAACGGTACGCTCATCCACTCGCGGGTGAACTTCCCAGAAGGTTCTCGCAACGAAAACCGACCAATGCAGGGACAGTCGCCGTATCTAGTAAACACCGGACTCTTCTACAAAAACGAACGGCAGCAACTCAACATCTCACTGCTCTACAACCGCATAGGAAAGCGCATCATAGGTGTGGGACGGAGCGAGGGCTCTACGGGAAGCGAAGACAACGCCCGAGTGCCTGACTCTTACGAAATGCCGCGAGACGTGATAGACTTCACCATATCGAAAAAGTTTGGCAAACACTTTGAACTGAAAG
>CALZDK010000161.1 GCA_945637645.1 uncultured Prevotella sp. | reverse complement strand
CTTGCCGAAAGGTTGGAAATGTTGTCGGTAAGCAATCTTATGGCTTCGTCGAAACGTCCTATGCGATAAGAGGCATCAGCATGCTGGCATATCTCCACTTCGGTGGTTGTTTGTGCCACGATGCGGAAACACGCTGACAAGCAGAATACTATTGTAAGGAGTCTTTTCATTTATTTCTTTGCTATGGGGATTATCAATGAAAAACGTGTACCTTCATGCTCCACGGAAGAAAACTCTATGCGACCGTGGTGCTGGTCTATGATGTTACGGGTGATTGCCATTCCAAGTCCAGTACCGTGACCTACTGGCTTGGTTGTGAAGAAGTTGTCGTAGAGTTTTGCCTTCACCTCATCGTTCATTCCATTGCCGTTGTCGGCAATGATAATGGACAGTTCTTCACCTTGCGCTTGGGTACTAATGTCAATAGTAGGTTTGTAGTCCTCTCCGTCGGTTTGGCTTCGTTGCCAAATGGCGTAGAAGGCATTATTGACAATGTTGAGAACCGCACGGCTGATGTCCTGAGGAACCACGACTATTGGCGACAAGCCTTCCGCATACTCTTCGTTGATGGTTGCATTGAAGCCGTTGTAGTTGGCACGCATGGCATGATAACCTAACCACACGTACTCATGAACCATTGCGTTGATGTCTGTCGGAATGCGTTCGCCTTCCTTTCCGCGTGAGTATTGGAGTATGTTCTGAATGATGCTTGTTGCACGTTCGCCATGCTCTTTTATTTTGGCAAGGTTCTCGCGCAGGTCGCCAATTATATCGTTGATGTCGTCGGCATCGTCTTCTGGTATTTTGTCGATGTTGTCCTCTATGTCGTCGTTGAGGTCGTTAAGCAGCGTGTCGGACAGTTTGCTGAAGTTGATGACGAAGTTGAGAGGGTTTCGTATCTCGTGTACGATACCCGCAGTCAGCAGGCCTAACGACGATAGTTTTTCCTGCTTCTTCAGTTGGTCTTGAAGATTCTGCAACTGTTGTTTCAATTCCTCTACTGTTTCCATATTGCTTGTTTTTAGTTATTTCGTCGGAATGGAGATGGTGAACTGAGTCTCCACTTCCTTCGTTGATTTCACGTTTATCTCTCCGCCGTGGTTGAGCACTATCTCACGGCTAAGGTACATGCCTACTCCGACAGCCTCGGCTGTGGTCTTGGTGGTGAAGAAGGGGTCGAAGATCTTGTCGATGATGGTTGACTCGATGCCTATACCGTTGTCGTAGATGCCCAAGACGACCTTGCCTTGTTCCTTGTCGGCGGCGAGGCTCAGGCGCACCACAGGCGAGTATGGTTTCTGACGATATTTCTTTACCACAGCATAGATGCTGTTGCCTATCATGCTCATCACCACACGACTTATCTGTTCCGCGTCGATGTCTGCCATGAGTGTGGTGTCAATGCCCGACGACTCCACGGTTATGTGGCAGTCGGCAATCTCCTTTGCATAGTAAGAGGTTGTCATCTCGATGTTCTTCCTGCATAGTGATGCAAGGTCAACAGGCTCGATGTTGCACTTGCGCTCCTTCAGCATTTCTTCCATTGCCTTGAGTATGCGGGTGGTGTTGACACCATGTTCCTCTATCTTGGTGAGGTTGGTATTCAGCATGTCAACGATGTCGAGACAGTCGTCGTAGTTGTCTGGTGTCATCTTTTCCTCGTCGTCCTCAAGATTTTCCTTTATGTCCTTAAGGAGTCCGAGACTCATGTGTGAGAAGTTGTTTACATAGTTCATTGGGTTGAGGATGCGGTCAACAAGTCCCTTCGTCAGGGTTCCTACCGTAGCCATTCGCTCCTGGCGGAGGAGCTGGTACTGTGCGGCATTAAGGTCTTCAAGGGCTTTCTCAAGGCTGTTCGACTTCTCCTCTATCTCGTCTTTCTGTTGCCTGATTTGCGAGGTTCGCTCCTCCACTATTGCCTCCAGACGCAGTTTCTCCTTCAGCAGTCGAGCCATTCGCCAACGTATGAATATCACCACAAAAACGGCAAGGACAAACAAATAAAGAAGGAGGAAATACCAGCGCACATATATGGGAAATTGTACTTTGAAGTCGAACGGCACACTGTTGGTGACACGACCGTAGCGGTCGCGCGCCATAACCTCGAATGAATAGCGGCCTGGGCGAGGGTTGGAGAGTTTCACATAGGTGTCCTTGCTCCATTGCGACCACTGCTGACTTCCATTGAGGCGATAGCGGTATTCGGTGTCGCCAAGGGTGGAAATCATGTCGGTGGAAAAGTGTATTGTTATGCTCTGCACGTCGCTCTCGAAGTCAAGGCTTCTGAAAGGCATCTGAGTGTCGAGCTTATCGCCGGCATTGAAACCTCCCCAGATAACAGAGTCGTTGTTCATCACGATGCTACGAATATACACTTTTGCCTTGTGGTTGAAATCATTGTCACGGTAATCGGAGTTCCAACAGATAAGTCCGAAATTGCCACCCAACCACACGTCGTTGCCGTCAACTTCGAGTGAGCGCACATTCAGATTATGCACCGGACGAAGCTGCTGGTTGAGGTCGTTAAGGTCTGACGTCATGGAAAAGACCTGGATGTTGTTGCCTTCGTTGTTGGTTGTCCATATACGGTTGAAAGAGTCGTTATAGGCGAGCTGCGGATAACGGTTCTCCGACCTCCACTTGCCTTTACTGTCGAACTTCTCCAGTTTACCTTTTGCGGCATTCCACTTAAAAGCCCCAAGACGACCAATCATGAATATGTTGCCCTTATGCTCTGCCAAGGTGTAGTTATAGCGTTGTGCTGCTTGTTTCTCGCCCTCTGGCAACACTTCATTTAATTTGCTGTAATCGCCAGTGCAACGGAACACCTGTCCATATATGTTTCTAATCCAAAGGCTTCCGTCCTTTGTAGGTATGAAAGAAGTGGCTTTCTCGATGGTGTTCACCTGCTTGCGGTTTCCATTGTTGTCTATGAGGAACACTCCGTTTATCTCTCCTGCATAGTATCTGCCATTGCCAATGGGACAGACAGAGATGGTATGGGTCTTGGACAGTTGTTGAGTTTTTGCTCCTCTGATTAAATAAACACCTCCTGCAGTAGCGGCGCAGACGTTGCCGTTGGCTTCGAGACAAAGGCTCCAGCAGGCATTGCTGATGTCCCCCACTCTTTCGAAAGCATTGTTGCGCTTGACAAAGAGGCCTCGAAGTGTGCCGACATAGAGGGCGGAGGGTGTCTGACAGATTGACAACACCTCTCCGGAAATTCCGTCGGTGGACTGGAATGAGGTGTAGGCTGTGAATATGTCGGTTAGGAAGATTCCATCGTCGGTTGCTCCCCATACATTTCCATAAGCATCGGCAAACACGGCATTTATGTTGTCGTTACACAAACCTGCACGCTCCGTGAGATGATACATCTCGCTACCGTCGGGAGACAAAACCACGAGGCCAAGCCCTGCTGTGGCAAGAATCCTCATACCGTTGGAGAGATTTACACTGTCGTTGACTTTTACACCTTTATATAATATAGGATTGTCGGCAGGTGTCTTCTCAATCTTGTATTCTGCCATGGAGTTGTCCTCCAATCCGGCAGTTCCTATGGATGTCTCTATGCAGATTTTCCCGTTTTCTTCACTTATGGAAGTCACCTCGCCAATAAAGCCCTTGTTGTCGCGAGAGAAGATGGTCTTCAACTGGAGTTCTCCGTTTTTTGCGGAAGTGAGATAGCCAAAAACGTTATAGCCACCTACCCAGATGCGCCCCTTGCTGTCCTTGAAGAGACGTGTGATACGGAATATGCCTGGAGCATGAATTACCTTCCATTGCGACTGGTCGTAGCAAAGCAGACCTTCAAAGTTTGCAACGAACACCCTTCCCTTGTCGTCGCTTAAGACGTCGAAGTTCCTGTTGTGTGCTGCGTACTCTTCCGGCAGGAAGTTTACAAAGAACGGATGTCCCACCGCGGCCTTCACTGGTGAGGCTATGACGGAAAGCAATAGGAGTAATATGCAGAAATGCCTTTTCATAAGCGTCAGAGGTATTTAATTCTTTAACTTAATTCTGGGTACGTTCTTACCCACATAGTATTCCCACTCGTCGTCGGTGAAGTCGCGTTTGAGATTGGAATGAATGGTCTTTGCCATTTCTGACGGGGAGACGACAATTCGCGACACTTTTCCCGACTGTTCGCCAATAAACAACGCCTTTTTGTCGTTGCTACA
>CALZDK010000160.1 GCA_945637645.1 uncultured Prevotella sp. | reverse complement strand
TGTTTTACCAGCTCCACCACATACGCTGTCGAGCTCGTCGTCATTAGCAACTGCTTTTTTAGCAAGCACAGTACCACCATTAGCCTCATTCAGCTGTTCTTCGTTGAGAACGATCTTTTCTTTGTTTTCCATAATTGTAATTTTTAAATGTTAGACATGTTGTTTTGAATTCTGCTGCAAAATTACTGTGTTTTGCGAATAAAGTCAAGCCAAAACGGGAAAATTGTCAGCCAAAATGGGAAAAAGATGCTTTTTTTTATGTTTTGAGCATACTATCCATGCTTTTTTTCCTGTATTCTGACGGTGTAATGCCGAATTGTGCCTGGAAAAGTCTGGTCAGCGTTCGGTGAGAGAAACCGGAAATTTCGGCAATAATGGCAATACTATCGTCGGTGTCTCGTAGCAGTCGTGTGGCGTGGCGCATCCGGTATCCGTTGATGAAGGCGGTGAGTGTCTCGCCCGTGCAGTCCTTGATGGCTTTCACTACATACTTATAGTTGGTGCCAAGCTTTTCAGCAATCATGTCGCGGTTGAGGTCTTCGTCGGTATATAGTTGTTGTTCTTCCATCAGTTTCACTATCTTTGGAAACAGTTCCCTCGACTTTGCCGATATGGCAGCCTCTTCTGCCTCTTTTGCCTCTTCGCTTTCTTCTGCCTCTTTTGCCTCTTCGGTTTCATCTATTTCTGCCACTGTAGCTTCTGTCGCTTGTTGGCGACTTGCTATCCATCTGTCAATGAGTATGGTCAGAAGATGTTTCTTCTTGTCGAGTACGTTGCGCGAACGAACGACAAGAACGAGGAGGACAATTGTTACTATTGTCAGTGCGATTGTTAAAACAGGAAGAGTAACCATTATATGTATGTTTTTATTGTTTTGACTTGTGGTTGATAATCTCGTGTCTGTTGAAGTCGTAGAGAGTCAGCTGGCGCAACCTGTAGAAGGCGGTCCAGTAGTTCTGCAGGCTTTGCGTGTAGTTTTGCCTTGCGTCCTGCCAGTAGTTTTGTGCAAGAGAGAGGTCGTTGACAGTTGCCTGTCCTTTGATGAATCGTGTCAGCATTGCGTCGTAGGCTTCCTGTGCTATGTTGAGCGACTTGCGTGAGTTTTCGGTAAGGTCGTGTCGCTTGTTGTAGTCGTCAACACTGATCACCACATCGAGTTCGGTGTCGCGTGTTGTCTCGCTCAGTTCCTTTTCCGCTGTCTCTAACCTGCTTTGTGCCTGCAGGTAGTTGTTCTTGCGTTTCCCCCAATCCTTGAGTGGTACGGAGAGAGTCACCATTGCCTTTTCCTGCCTTAGTGGTTTCTGGTAAGCGTCCCAGAAGTTGTCTGCCACTTGGTTAATACCGATGCTGGCGTCGATGTTGAGGCTTATGCGTCGTTCCACCTTAGCCTTCTCCATTTCCATTCGTGCCTCTTCCACGGCATGTCTTGTCTCTATAAACACGGGATTGTTTTCACGTGCATATCTTATTGCTTCTTCAGCATCCACCTTCACCGGAGAGTAAATCGTTGGTATGATAAGCTCAATGTCGGTGTTGTGTTCCATTCCGAGGAACGAGGCGAGTCGTCTTGATGCCTCATTGCGCGATATTATTGCATTCTCCATTGCGTTTGCGGCGTTTATCCGTTGCAAGTCGAGAATGCTTAGTTCCGCCTTGGAGATGCTGGCTATCTTGAAGCGTCTGCAGGCGATGGCGTAGATGGTGTCGCAGGTCTGGAGGTTTTCTTCTGCCATGCGCAGCTGGTCTTGTGCCAAGGCGAGTTGGAAGAAGAGGTCAACGGCTTGTGCCGCCGCCGACTCTATGTTGTAGGCATAAGCCTTCTCTGCCTTTTTCAGCTTTATCGGTTCCAGCCGTTTGTTCCATTTCAGGGCGTTGAAGCCGAGCAGGTCCTGTCGGTAGCCTACCTTTATGGGCACGGAGGTGAACTCGTCGTAGTTGGTGTCGCCGCCGAAGGTGTGGAGGAATCCAAGTCCTGTGGAGGCATAGAGCGTACCGCCGAGAGCCTCTATGTCCTGCGTCATTCCCACCGCAGCCTCACTGTAGAGCATCTGCTGTTCGCGATAGGTGTCGCGGTCTTCTTCGCTTATGTATCGCTGCACCATGTATTGCTCGTATTGCAGTGGAGTCGATTCGAGCGTTATCTGCGGTTTGCGGCTGGCTTGCCAAGCGAGGAAGGCAAAGCGGTAGGTGTCGAGCACGCTGCGGTATTTCTCTGCCGCGAGCGAGCTGTCGGTGGCAAGTGCCACGGTACGGTTAAGGTCGAGCGTGACCTTGCGTTGTGCCGTTGCCGTTAGCGTTGCAACTATTGTTACCACTATGAAGAATAGTCTTTTCATCTCTCACTACCTGTTGTTCATTTCTTACATCTCACTATTTTCTCCCCGTCGGTGACAGTCTCGTGTCCTGAAACGACAAGTTGGCTGTCAGCGTCCAGCTTGTCTGTCGTTTCCACCACACAGAGCCCTTTCGCCTCGTGCCTTAACGAAACGAAATGCTGTCGGGCAATGCCGTTGTCGTAGGTAAACACCACTTGTCGTCCGTTTCTTACCACGATGGCTTGTTTTGGCACTATGGTCACTCCCTCGATGTGTCGCGTAAAACTTACCTCTACGTTCATCCCGTCGAAGAGATTGCGGTCGCCCTTTAGTTTGGCCCTTACGCAGACTGCCCCGTTTTCATCCACCATAGGGTTGATGTCCATCACACGTGCCTCATATTGTGAAGCCTTTGTTGCTGTGGGTGTGACGTTTACGATGGAGCCGCTCTTTACTATACTTAGGTCGCCTTCCATCACCTTGAATTCCACTTCCATCTCGTCGGTGGCTATTATGCGGCATACGATAGCTCCAGCCTGCGATATGGAGTGCGCTTGTATGGTGAGGTTTGCCACTACACCGGAGAATGGGGAGGTCAGCACTGCCGTACCAATGTCGTGTGTTGCCGCTTCAAGCTGGCTTAGGGCGAGGCTGTAGCCGCTTTTCACTTGGGCGAGTTTTTTGATGTTCTCTGGCACTGCCTGTGGCTTGTCGGGGTCGTAGCCTTGCGAAATAATCACGTCCTGCATGTTGAGCCTTGCCTGTTCCACTTGTTTCCTTGCCTGTTCTATGGCATTGTTCATCTTGAACATGTCGAGTTCGGCTATTGGCTGTCCTTTCGTCACCACTTGTCCGTTTCTCACATATACAGCTTTTATGGGCAGTGAGTTCTCAAAGGCGAGGTCGGCATACCGACTTGCCTTCACCTTGCCTTGGGCGGTGAATGGTTCGTCGAAGGTTCCTCGTTTCAGTGTCTCCACCGTAACGGTATCGACAGAGTCCTTCCCTTGTCCGCTGTTGCCACCGTTGTTGCAGCTTGCCATTGCAGCCGTTATCGCAGCTATGAATAATAGTTTCCTATACATTATTATATATATAAATAGAAGTGATTCCTACATCTGCCTGAGACTCATCTCGTAGAACAGACCTTTTTTCTCCATCAGTTGGTCGAAGTTGCCTTCTTCTGCAATGTGTCCCTTGTCCAGGACTATAATCCTGTCGCAGTGTCTGATGGTTGACAGTCGGTGGGCGATTACTATTCTCGTGCAGTTCAGCGAGTCGAGGTTGTCGCTCACCTGTTTCTGTGAAATGTTGTCAAGTGCCGATGTCGCCTCGTCGAAGAAGATGATTTGCGGATGACCTATCAGCGCCCTTGCTATTAGCAGTCGTTGCTTCTGGCCTCCACTGAATCCCGAACTGCCTTCCACTACCACGGTGTGCAGTCCCATTGGCATTCGCCTTACGTCCTTCTCCATGTCAGCCATTCTCAGAGCCTCCCATGCGTCGTCGTGGGTTGACCATGGTGCCGTTATGGTGATGTTGTGGAAGAGGTCGCCCGTGAAGAGGCTTCCGTTTTGCAGGCAGCAGCCTATTTTCCTTCTGAGGCTTGTCTTGTCAACCTTCGAGAGGTCGTAGTTGTCGTAATAGATGCTTCCCTTTAGTGGCTGTTCGAAGCCGAGGAGCAGTCGCATCAGTGTTGACTTGCCGCATCCCGATTTTCCTACTATGCCTACATATTCACCTGGCGCAATGGACAGGTTAATATTGTCGAGCACTAATGGTCCGTCGTCGGAGTAACGGAACGACACATCTGTCATCTCAATGCTTCCGAACAGTTCGTCCACCATTGGCGCGTTTTGTTCCATTTCGGGTGTCTCTT
>CALZDK010000159.1 GCA_945637645.1 uncultured Prevotella sp. | reverse complement strand
CGACGGCGACTACGACCGTGCGCTGGCAAAGATAGACTCGCTGCGGAAGGTTTTCCCCAACGCGATAGAGACACGCAAAAAGGCGCTGACACTCTATCAGAGCATCTCGCTGAAACAGGCGCAGGAAGACCTCGCCCACACCGACTCCATACTGCAGGAACTGACCCACGACTACAACTACCAGAAGGCAAAAGTGGACAAAGACCGTGAGATGCTGCGTGCCACGGCAGAGGAACTGCAGATGCTGAACGAGACAAAAGTGAGGCTCGACTCACTCAAAGTGCGCTTCGATATGCAGTGCGCAAAGATAAAATACATACACAAAAAGCAAAAGGAAGACATAAAATAACACATATTACACGTTTTCCTTTGGCTGTTTCAATATTATTTTCTAAATTTGCACCCGAAAAAAGATAGTCAACGAGTATGGAGAGTCAAGAAACGAAGACAGAGAGGCAGTTCGCACACGCCATGGAGGAATGTAGGGCACTGTTTGCGAAGAAACTGCACGACTACGGGGCATCGTGGAGAATACTGCGTCCCTCGTCGCTCACCGACCAGCTGTTTATCAAGGCAAAACGCATAAGAAGCCTTGAGATAAAGAAGGTGTCGATGGTGGGAGAAGGAATATTGCCTGAGTTCATCGCTCTGATAAACTATGGCATCGTGGGCTTGATACAGTTGGAGTTGGGCTTCGCCGACACAGTGGATATCAGCACGGACAAGGCGATGGAACTCTACGACAAGCACTCCAGCGAGGCTCTCAGACTCATGCTGCGCAAAAACCACGACTACGACGAGGCATGGCGCAACATGAGGGTGAGCAGCTACACCGACTTCATACTGACTAAGATAGAGAGAGTGAAGGAAATCGAAGACCTCGAAGGCGAGACACTCGTGAGCGAGGGAATAGACGCAAACTATATGGACATCATCAACTATGCAGTCTTCGGAGTCATCAAGCTCAGCGAGCAACAAGGCAGTTAACACGGCAAGGAGAATAGCGGTGAACGTGAGCCGGGCAATAATTGCCCTTACATTCATCTTCTCCGGATTCACCAAGGCGGTTGACCCTATAGGCACGCAATACAAGATACACGACTACCTGCAGGCGTGGGGAATGGAGGCATGGAACGCCGACTGGCTGACCATGATGCTGTCGCTGACACTCTCCACCATGGAGTTCCTGACAGGAATGATGTTCCTCTTCGCCATACGACGCAGGCTGATGAGCAAGGTGGCGTTAGCGTTGACGGCTGTAATGACACTCATAACGCTGTGGATATACGTGGCTGACCCGATAAGCGACTGCGGATGCTTTGGCGACGCAGTGAAACTGACAAACGGGGAGACACTGGCAAAGAACATAGTGCTGCTCGCAGCCACAGCAACGGCAGCACGCTGGCCACTGGACATGATGAGACTGCTGAGCCCCACCACACAGTGGATAGTGATAAACTACACGGCACTGTTCATCCTCGCCGTGTCGGGCTATAGCCTCTACTACCTTCCACAGTTCGACTTCCGGCCATACCATGTCGGGGCAGACATAAGAAAAGGGATGGAGATTCCAGAAGGAGCTGAGCAGCCTGAGTTTGAGACAACGTTCATACTGGAGAAAGACGGACAGCGGAAAGAGTTTACACTCGAAAACTACCCCGACTCCACATGGACATTCATCGACAGCCGTACAGTGGAGACAAAGAAAGGCTATGTGCCGCCGATACACGACTTCTCAATAACCACCAACGACGAGACGGGAGAAGACGGTGAAGACCTTACGGAAGAGATAGTGGGTGACAAGGGCTACACACTGTTGCTCATCTCTCCGCACCTGGAGCAGGCAGACGACATACACTTCGACGAGATAAACCGCCTCTACGACTACGCCACGGAACACGGCTACCGCTTCCTCTGCCTCACGGCAAGCACGCGGAAGGCAATAGGCAAATGGCGCGACAGGACTGGAGCGGAATACCGGTTTGCCAACACCGACGAGATAACGCTGAAGACAATGATAAGGAGCAATCCCGGTCTTATGCTTATGCACGACGGACGTATAGAAGGCAAGTGGAGCCACAACGCACTGCCCGACGTAACGCCACAGACAGCGTCGATAGACCGTGGCGGACTCTCGTCTGGCAACAGCACAAGCGACACCAACACGGCAGTGGCAATGATACTGTGGTTTGTGGTGCCACTAACACTTCTCACCATAGCCGACCGCTTCTGGACATGGACGCGCTGGATTAGGAAGAGCAAGGAAGAAAAGGAGAAAAAGTTAAAGTAGTTATTAACATATATAAAAAGGTAAAACAATGAGAAAGAAAATTGTAGCAGGCAACTGGAAGATGAACATGAACCTGCAGGATGGTATCGCTCTTGCAAAGGAGCTTAACGAGACACTGACAGCCGAGAAACCAAACTGCGGCGTGGTTATCTGTACTCCTTTCATTCACCTGGCAAGCATCGCACAGTTCCTCAATCAGGACATCATCGGACTTGGTGCCGAGAACTGCGCCGACAAGGAGAAGGGCGCCTTCACTGGCGAGGTTTCTGCCGAGATGGTAAAGAGCACTGGAGCACAGTATGTTATTCTTGGCCACTCTGAGCGCCGCGAGTACTACAACGAGACTCCTGAGATTCTGAAGGAGAAGGTGCTGCTCGCACTGAAGAACGGTCTGAAAGTGATCTTCTGCATCGGCGAGACTCTCGCTGAGCGTGAGGCTGAGAAGCAGAACGAGGTTTGCAAGGCAGAGCTCGAGGGCAGCGTATTCAATCTCTCTGCAGAGGAATTCAAGAACATCGTTATAGCATACGAGCCAATCTGGGCTATCGGTACTGGCAAGACAGCCACAGCAGACCAGGCTGAGGAAATCCACGCCTTCATCCGCAGCTGCGTAGCTGAGAAGTATGGCGCTGAGGTTGCAGAAGACACTACCATCCTCTACGGCGGTAGCTGCAAGGCAAGCAACGCTCCTGAGCTGTTCGCTAAGCCTGACATCGACGGTGGTCTCATCGGTGGCGCTTCACTGAAAGCAGCTGACTTCAAGGGCATCATCGACGCTTGGAAATAATAGTTAAAACAAAAAAAAGTATGAAAACAATTGTCGCGCTATTGACACTGATTTGTGTCGCCACCACAGCATATTCGCAGACGTTCACCGAACGCCTGCAAAAACCGGTTGCTGGCAAAGGCACCATTAAGGTCGTCCATAGCGCGGCAATTGACAAACTCGTAAATGGCAACCAGCCTGACACAAGGCCTGCGAAACCTCACACAACGGCAACGACCCAAAAGCCTGCCGAGACAACGAAGCAGCAGCCTCAGACAGACACCACAAAGAGCGCCACACCCAAGACAACAGACCACAATACACAACAGGAAAGCCAGAAGTCTCAAGAGGATTTCGAGATTCCTACCGTGGACATGCGCAAGAAAGTCATGGGACGAAGCTATAAGGTGAATGGCTACAGGGTACAGGCTTTTGCCGGGGGCAACACAAGGGCAGACAGGCAAAAGGCGCAGAACATCGGCGACGCCATAAAGATGAAGTTCCCGGAACAACCCATTTACGTCCACTTCTACTCACCACGCTGGATATGCCGCATAGGCAACTTCCGCACTTACGAGGAGGCACACGCCATGCTGCTCGAAGTGAAGAAGATGGGCTACAAACAGGCATCCATCGTTAAGGGGAAAATTAGTGTTCAATATTGAAATGAATCCAGAAACAGAATACAGGGAAGGCTTGGAAGAGCTTGCCGCACACTACAAGGACATACTGCGGCTACTGGGCGAAGACACCGAAAGGGAAGGACTTGAGAAAACACCAATGCGCGTGGCAAAGGCAATGCAGGTCCTCACAAGAGGCTACCAGATGGACGCGCACAAGGTGCTTACCGATGCCTTGTTCAAGGAGGACTACCGACAGATGGTCATAGTGAAGGACATCGACTTCTTCTCACTCTGCGAACACCACATGCTGCCATTCTACGGCAAAGTGCATGTGGCATACATCCCTAACGGCTACATCACAGGACTGAGCAAGATAGCACGAGTGGTGGACATCTTCTCACACCGTCTGCAAGTGCAGGAACGCATGACACTACAGATAAAGGAATGTATAGAGCAGACACTGAAACCGCTCGGAGTGATGGTGGTGGTGGAGGCAAGGCACATGTGCATGCAGATGA
>CALZDK010000158.1 GCA_945637645.1 uncultured Prevotella sp. | reverse complement strand
TGAATCTGGCAATGCTTCTCTGAGATGGAGGCTGGATAAAGGCAACTTCCTGCATTGCCCGCATAAAAGAGTTCAAGCAGATGGTGCAGACGCTGCACAAGGCTGGCATCCGTGTTATACTCGACGTGGTATATAACCACACCTTCGATGTTGACAACAGCAACTTCAACCTCACCTATCCCGGCTATTACTACCGCAAGACCGCCGACGGAAAGATTTCCGACGGATCTGGCTGCGGCAACGAGACGGCAAGCGAGAAACCTCTGATGCGACAGTTCATGATTGAGTCGGTGCTCTACTGGGCAAAGGAATACCACATCGACGGATTCCGTTTCGACCTTATGGGCATACACGACATAGAAACGATGAACCTCATACGTAAGGCACTCGACGAGGTTGATCCTTCCATCTACATGTATGGTGAAGGTTGGAGTGCAGGAACATGCGCCTATCCGACAGAGAAACTCGCCATGAAGGCAAACACTCGTCAGCTCGACCGCATTGGCGCTTTCTGCGACGATATGCGCGACGCCATCCGCGGTCCGTTCAGCGACGACCACAAGTCAGCCTTCCTCGGTGCCATAGCAGGCAACGAAGAAAGCATCAAGTTTGGCATTGCGGGAGCCATAGATCATCCTCAGATTAACATAACAAAGGTGAACTACTCGAAAGCTCCTTGGACCAACTCTCCGGCTCAGATGATAAGCTATGTCAGCTGCCACGACGACATGTGTCTCGTTGACCGTCTGAAGGCAAGCATCCCAGGCATCACCCAGGACGAGCTTATTCGTCTTGACCTTCTCGCACAAACCGCTGTATTCACCGCACAAGGCGTGCCATTTATCCTCGCCGGTGAGGAGATGCTTCGCGACAAGAAGGGAGTACACAATAGTTTCAAGTCACCCGACGATATCAACCAGTTGCCTTGGGACAACCTTGAGAAATATCCACAGGTGTTTGACTACTATCGTGGTCTCACAGAGCTTCGCCGCAACCATCCTGCCTTCCGTATGTCAGAAGCCGACATGGTTCGCAACCACCTCGAGTTCCTCACATCTCCCGACAATGTCGTTGCCTTCCGCCTCAAGGGCAATGCCAACGGCGACTCCTGGCGCGACATAGTGGTAATTCTCAACTCCAACAAGACCGCCCAGAGTGTCAGCATTCCCGAAGGCAAATGGACTTCCGTATGCGAGGGAGGACAGATAAACCTTGCCGGTATCTCAGAATACAAGGGCAACGAGGTGAAGGTAGCTAAACAGGAGGCTCTCATTCTTTTCAGATAGAAAAAACTATAGATTCAAGAAATACTATAGAAACCAGAAAAAAAAGAAATAATGAAAAAAATACTTACCGCCTTGTTATTAGGCACAACATTGACAATGAATGCAGCAGTGAAGATAGACCGAATAGAACCTACCGACTGGTATGTGGGACTGAAGGACGCAAGCCTCCAGCTCATGGTCTATGGCAAAGACATCAAGACTGCTGAAGTGACTACTGACTATCCAGGAGTGAAAATCGACTCGCTCGTGCGTCTCGACTCACCCAACTACCTTCTCGTATATATGGACGTGAAGGACGCACAGCCAGGAACCATGACCCTGCTCTTCCAACAAGGAAAGCAGAAAAAAAAGGTGGCATACACCCTCAAGGCACGCGAGATGAAAGGCTGCGAGCGCAAAGGATTCTCCAATGCCGATGTCCTCTATATGCTCATGCCCGACCGTTTTGCATCCGGTCGTACCGACAATGACCAAATAAAGGGAATGCGCGCCTACACCAACGATCGCTCACAACCATCACTGCGTCACGGCGGCGACCTCGAAGGCATACGCCAACACCTCGACTACTTCAAGGAGCTCGGAGTAACGGCTCTTTGGTTCACTCCAGTGCTTGAGAACGACTCGCCCGACAGCAACGGCTTTTCCACTTATCACGGCTACGCCACCACAAACTACTACCGCGTTGACCCACGCTTCGGCTCCAACGAGGAGTATCGCCGCCTTTGCGACGAGGCTCATGCCAAAGGATTGAAGATTGTCATGGACATGATTTTCAACCATAGTGGCTTCGAGCACCCATGGACCATGGACATGCCTTCGAAGGACTGGCTCAACACTCCTGAATGGCTTAGCGAGTCGTTGCAGACAGGTCTCGACCGCACGACAGGCAAATCGGACGGCAGCGAGGGCAAGGCATCGCAGTATCTGCAGACAAGCTACAAGCTCACTCCTGTAATGGATCCATACGCCTCGAAGATTGACATGCACGAGACAGTTGACGGTTGGTTCGTGCCTTCAATGCCCGACCTCAACCAGCGCAACCCACACGTTATAAAATACCTCATCCAGAACAGTATCTGGTGGATTGAGACAGTGGGCATCGACGGCATTCGCATGGACACCTATCCTTATGCCGACCGCGATGCCATGGCTCACTGGATGAAAGTTATCTCCGAGGAATATCCTAACTTCAACACTGTCGGCGAAACATGGGTGACAGAACCTGCCTATACGGCAGCTTGGCAGAAAGACTCAAAGCTCAGTGAGAAGAACAGCTATCTGCCCACCGTCATGGACTTCAGCTTCTACGACAAGATAAATCAGGCAAAGAACGAGGAAACCGACGACTGGTGGAAAGGCTTCAACCGCATCTACAACAGCCTTGTCTATGACTATCTCTATGCCAACCCGTCGAATGTGATGGCATTTCTCGAGAACCACGACACCGACCGTTTCCTCGGCAACGGCAAGGACACGGTTGCACTGAAGCAAGCCCTCGCCTTGCTGCTCACCATCAACCGCACCCCACAGCTCTACTACGGCACCGAGGTTCTGATGAACGGCACAAAGGAAGTGACCGACGGCAACGTGCGCAAGGACTTCCCCGGTGGTTTCCCAGGCGACACCAAGAACTGCTTCACACGCGAGGGACGCACCAAGGCAGAAAACGCCATGTTCGACTGGATCAGCCGTCTGCTCCACTGGCGTCAGGGCAACGATGTCATCATCAAGGGAAAGCAGACACAGTTCATTCCCTTCAAGGGTATCTACGTCATTGCCCGCCAATATCAAGGCAAGACAGTGCTTACCATACTTAACGGGAACCACAAACAGACAGAGATGCAGCTCGACCGCTACGCCGAGGTGATTGGCGACACAAAACAGGCTACTGACATCACAACAGGCAGAAAGGTGAAACTCGACAAAACACTAAGCCTAAAATCCCGACAAGCACTGATATTGGAGTTCTGATAGTTGAAAAAGTAACAAAAAACATTGCATTTGTTTCATGCAATGTTTTTTTTATTCCTTTTATTTGCAGCAATAACGGGAAATGATTAATTTCGCAGTTGAAAATCGAAGTTGACAAGCCATCAGGTGGCAATAAGTTGTCAGCTCATCAACTTGCAAATTCGTCAACTCAATAATAAATAATATGAAGAAAACCTTATTAACAATCGCAACAGCCTGCTTCGTAGCAGCTGCGGCAAGTGCCCAAACAGCAACATTCAAATACTTTAGCTACTCGGGCAACGACAAACGCTTCGACAAGCAGTTCGACCCCACAAGCCAGTATCTCAACCCCGTATTGGCAGGATTCTATCCCGACCCGTCGTTCTGCCGCAAAGGCGACACCTACTATCTCGTCAACTCGTCGTTCAGCTTCTTCCCCGGTGTGCCCATCTTCACCAGCAAGGACCTCGTGAACTGGAAGCAGCTCGGACATGTGCTCGACCGTGAGAGCCAACTGCCACTTGGCAACCAGAACGTTTCTGGAGGCATCTTCGCGCCAGCCATTAGCTACAACGAGAAGAACAAGACCTTCTACATGATTACCACCAACGTGGGTATGGGTAACTTCTTCGTAAAGACCCAAGACCCTGCCAAGGGATGGAGCGACCCAATCGTGCTCAAGGAAGTGGGAGGTATCGACCCTTCATTCTTCTTCGACAAGAACGGAAAGGCATACATTGTAAACAACGACGCCCCATCGTCAAAACCAAACTATGATGGCGAGCGATCAATATGGATTCACGAGTTCGACGTCAAGAACGACCGTGTCGTCGGCGAGGCAAAAGAGATTGTACGTGGTGGAACACATGTAGTAAAGAATCCTGTCTGGATTGAGGGACCTCATCTCTTCCGCGTAGGAAAATACTACTATCTTATGTGCGCAGAAGGTGGCACCTGCGATTTCCACAGCGAGGTGATTCTCCGTGCCAAGAACCCAATGGGTCCATGGGAGGAATTCACCGAGGGCAACCCTATTCTCACACAGCGTGTAGGTCTCGAC
>CALZDK010000157.1 GCA_945637645.1 uncultured Prevotella sp. | reverse complement strand
TATACTATAGTTTTTGTTTCATATAGCCTCAAGAAGGACATAGTCGCCTTAGTATTTACTTGATATTCGGGACTATTCTTGCTATTTGGGGGATAAAACCTTATAATCCCCCAAAACGGCAACTTTTTGTTGGTTTTGGGGGATTATGACAGATTGTGCAGTTCGATTTTCATTGTCATGCCTTCCATAGGCCGTGCAGATTGCAGTATTCTCTGGCGCACAGACATTCCTCATTGGTGAAGAACGATGCCTCTGGCTTGCATCCGGGCTTTAGTTCTTGTCTCAATACCGAACTGGGTGTAAGCAACTCTATCCACTGGATATAGTGCTCGTCGAGCATCGGGTGATTCACGCTTCCCACCTTTACACGATAACCGAAGTCTGTTTTCTCAACCACAGGCACATGTTTTTCCTGCGCAGCGTCGGTTGTGTTCTCCTTAAGAAGCATCATCGGTTTGCCGCAGCACACCAATTCTCCTGCACCTGGATTCAACACTTCCACCATGTTGCCACAAACAGGGCAACGATAGATTTCCCTTAGTTTTGTCATATAGTCTCCTTTCTTTTATTAGAGTGCAACGTTGCACTCACTGTTTCCCGATGCAAATATAATCAATTATCACACTCTTGTCAATACCTATGTTTGTTTATTACGTCTATTTTGCATCTTTCAACCAAAAATTAGCTTTTATTGGATATTTTGATGTTATAAAACCCCAAAACAGGTCACGCCATCTTATATCCTGCCACGAGGGCTGCCATGCCGAGGAGGAGGCTTAGGGCGGTGTAGATGGCGGCAGTGGTGATATTGCCGTCGCGGGCGAGGAGCAGGTTCTCGTTCATGAAGGTGGAGAAGGTGGTGAAACCGCCACAAAGACCCGTGGCGAGCAAGAGCTTAAGGTTTGGCGACAGATGACCGCCGAGGGAGAGCGACGAGAAGACACCAATGAGGAAACAGCCAACAACGTTGACGGCGAAAGTACCCCAGGGGAAGGACATGATAAGCCACTGCGAGAGCCATTTCCCTACGAGGAAACGCAGTCCGCCTCCAAAGAAACTGCCAATGGAAACGAGTAAAAGTTCTTTCATTCTGTAGATAATTATCGAATTATTGTTTGCAAAGTTAGCATATTGTGGTTTATTATGCAAATAATTCATAAAGAAAAGAGCGCCTTTGAGATATTTTTCGTATGTTTGCATCACGATTTATAAAACAATACAACTATGGGAAAGAAAAAAGGAGGCAAACGAATGACGAAAAAGCAAGTGGGGAAGGCGCTGATGGGACTGTTCCAGTCTAATCCACAAGAGACTTTTTCATTCAAACAGATATTCAAGGAGCTGAAACTTGACACTCATCCACTGAAGATGATTGCCATAGACATTATGGAGGAAATGGCATGGGACGACTTCCTGACAAAAGTGAGCGAGACTTCATATTGCCTGAACACAAAGACACAGGTGCAGGAAGGAACTTTCCGCCGCAAGCTGAACGGAAAGAACAGTTTTATTCCCGACGACGGTAGCCAGCCCATTTTCGTGGCGGAACGCAACTCTATGAGCGCCCTCGACGGCGACAAGGTGCAGGTGACCTTCATGGCACGAAGGGCAAGACACATAAAGGAAGCTATGGTGATTGCTATCCTGAACAGGGCACGCGACCAGTTTGTGGGACGGCTGAGAGTGGAGAGGGACATCGCCTTCCTCAGAACACAAGACGGACTGCTGCCATACGACATAATATTGCCGAAACAGCGGCTCAAGGGCGGAAAGAACGGCGACAAAGTGGTGGTGAAGGTGAAGCAATGGCCCGACGCCGAACACAAGAACATCGTGGGCGAGGTGGTTGACGTGCTGGGACAGCAAGGCGACAACGACGCCGAGATGAACTCCATACTGGCACAGTACGGATTGCCATACAAATATCCGAAGAACGTGGAGGAGGCTGCCGAGAAAATTTCTGCCGAGATAACGGAGAAGGACATTGCAGAACGCGAGGATTTCCGCGGCGTGTTCACCTGTACCATTGACCCCCACGACGCCAAGGACTTCGACGACGCTCTCTCCATACGCCGCACCGACAAGGGGCTGTGGGAAGTGGGTGTGCACATTGCCGACGTGTCGCACTATGTCACTGAAGGTTCTGTGATAGACAAAGAGGCGGTGAAGCGTGCCACCAGCGTGTATCTCGTTGACCGCACCATACCTATGCTGCCCGAACGCCTCTGCAACTTCATCTGCTCGCTGCGACCTGACGAGGAAAAACTCGCCTACAGCGCGATTTTCGAGATGGACGACGAGGCAAACATAAAGAATTGGCATCTGGCTCACACCGTGATAAAGAGCAACCGACGCTACGCCTACGAGGAGGTGCAGCAGATTCTGGAGGACAACGGAGTGAAGGACGGACAAGGAATGCCTGCGCCACCAGCCCCAAAGGAAGGATACAAGGGCGAGAACGCCGAACAACTGATACAGCTCGACCGGCTGGCAAAGAAACTGAGAGCACAACGCTTCAAGAACGGAGCGGTGAAGTTTGACCGCGAGGAACTACACTTCGACGTTGACGAGAAGGGCAAGCCCACACGCTGCTATTTCAAAAAGTCGAAAGACGCCAACAAGCTGATAGAGGAGTTTATGCTCATTGCCAACCGCACCGTGGCGGAGAGCATAGGAAAGGTGAAGAAGGGCAAAAAGGCAAAGACGCTGCCCTACCGCATACACGACCAACCAGACCCGACGAAGCTGGAGACACTGCGGCAGTTTGTTGTGAAGTTCGGATACAAGATGAAAACCGGAGGAACAAAGGGAGCCATATCGAAGAGCCTCAACACGCTGATGGACGAGTGTCAGGGAAAGAAAGAGCAGAAACTCATAGAGATTGTGGCGCTGAGAGCCATGATGAAGGCAAAGTACAGCACACACAACATAGGTCACTACGGTCTCGCCTTCGACTACTACACTCACTTCACCTCGCCCATACGCCGTTATCCGGACACTATGGTTCACCGACTGCTGACAAAATACCAGCAGGGAGGAAGGTCGGCAAACAAGGACCACTACGAGGAACTCTGCGAGCACTGCAGCGACATGGAGATAGTGGCACAGAACGCCGAGCGCGACTCTATAAAATACAAGATGGTGGAGTTTATGGCTGACAAAATTGGCGAGGTATATGACGCACACATCAGCGGCATACAGAGCTACGGCATCTACTGCGAGATAGACGAGAACCACTGTGAGGGTCTTGTGCCGATGCGCGACCTTGGAGGCGACTACTACGATTTCGACGAGAAGAACTACTGTCTCGTAGGCCGTCGCCACCATCATGTATATCAGCTTGGCGACCCTGTGCGCATCAGGGTGGCAAGTGCTAATGCCGAGCGTAAACAACTTGATTTTGCAATAGAGGAATGATTCGCTACACACGACGTGAGGAACTGTGGAACTCGTGGTCGCATGCGGCAGGCATATTACTTGGTGTGGCGGTGGGCGCGATATTCCTCTATATGTGCTATACCGACGACAATCCGTGGGCGCGTGCCGGAGTGACACTCTATCTCTTCGGCATGCTCATGTCGTATGCCGCATCTACAATATACCATGCCACTCGCATGCGAAGCAAATGGAAGGAGAGACTGAGAAAATGGGACCACGCCGCCATCTACTGGCATATAGCTGGTTCTTACTCGCCGCTCACCCTTGTGGCATTGCGACAGCAGGGATATTGGGGATGGAGCCTCTTCTGCTTTGTGTGGATCTGCGCCATAGCGGGCACCATAGTGAGTTTCCGTCACCTCAAGGAGCACAGCAACATAGAGACCTTTTGTTTCGTGGGAATGGGACTCTCGGTGCTCGTTGCCTTCAAGCCACTGATTGACAGCGTGAGCACTGCGGCGGTGGTGTGGATAATTGCCGAGGGTGTGATGTATATAACTGGAGCCTTATTCTACAGTCTCAACAGGAGGCGCTACATGCACTCCGTCTTCCACTTTTTCGTCCTTTTGGGCAGCATTTGTCACATCGTCGCCGTTTGGGACATTCTTATGACTTATCTCTAAGGTGTCGCGCCGGTTGGAGGCATTGGAGGTGGAGTCGCGCCGATGGGTGTGGAAAACGGTTTGGTTCTCCTGTGTAAGGAATTTCAGATAGCGGCGGCAGAACTTCGGGTTGTAGGCGTTGAAAATGTTGTTGGCAAAGAGTATGTCGGTAATATTGTTGTCATGGACATATTCCACCATGTTCTTGGTGAAATAGCGCGTATCGACCACATGCACCTCCTCGAACGAGAAGAAAAGATAGC
>CALZDK010000156.1 GCA_945637645.1 uncultured Prevotella sp. | reverse complement strand
GTGGAAAAAAGTTGAGGTGACCTCGTAATCACTACGAGAGTCACCCCCAAAATTACCAAAATTTTGCAAAGTCTTTTATCATGTTGTATTATTAAGTGCAAAGGTATTCTGTTTTTTTTGAAATACAACCTTTTATCCTTGCTTTTTGTATTAATTTAACTCAATAGCACACGCCCTGATATGTTTTGGCCGTATGGTGGAGATACAAACCAGGGCTTGGGGCAAATGAGAAAATTATTTCTTGATGTTTGGCAGCTCGAGTCCGTAGTTGTTCTTCTTGTCGATGAGCTTCAGATAGGCTGCAAGCAGGAGTGCCGCAACGCCGAAGCAGGCAAAGATGACGAGAGGAACTGTGTAGTTGTAAGGTATGAACTCGCTGCCTGCCTCCTTAGCCGCAATGACGGCAGGATTGTCGGCATTGGAACTTGCCAATACGCTGCCGATGAGCATTGGCACAAAGCAGAGACCGAAGTTCTGTACCCAGAAGATAAGACAGTAGGCACTGCCGAGAACCTTCTCGTCGATAATCTTAGGCACGCTTGGCCAAAGGGCTGCGGGAACGAGGGCAAAAGAGATGCCGAGCAGCACGATGGTGGAGTAGGCTATGACATAGCTGTGGGTCTGAGGAAGCACGAAGGCAAAGATGAGGTGGCAGGCAATGAGCAGCAGGGCACCCCACATGAGCATGGTGGCTCCCTTACCCTTGTGGTCGAGATATGATCCAAGGAAAGGAGTGATGACGGCGGCACCGATGGGGAACCAACGGAAAATGTTGGAAGCGTCAGATGGGGAGATGCCGTCGAGATTGCACTGGAGCATGTTGGCTCCGTAGCGCTGGAAGGGGAAGATGGCAGAATAGTAGAGCACGCAGAGCAGTGCCACTACCCAGAAAATGCGGCTGGTGAGGATGTTCTTCAGGTCGGAGGCCTTGAATTCTTCTTCACTGTCACCTCCGTTGCCTGAGATGCCAAGCTGACGGTCTAACTTGCGGTCCATGATGCAGAACACGCTGAAGGTGATAAGACCGATGAAGAGCAATGCCGTGCAGAAGCCTACAGGAGCGGAAACGGTGCCCATCTTCTCCGCAATGATTGGGGAGATGGAGAATATGGCGAACACGCCTACGCGGGCGATAGCCATCTCAAGACCCATGGCGAGTGCCATCTCCTTGCCCTTGAACCACTTGGCAATGGCTTTTGACACTGTTGTTCCTGCCATTTCGCAGCCGCAACCGAAAATCATGAAGCCGAAGGATGCCAATTTGGCACTGGCTGGCATGGAAGTCCACCAAGAGTCAAGCCAGTGGGCAAGGCCTGTGCTGGCGAAGGAGTCGCTAATGGCGTAGTATTTGATGCAGGCTCCGATGAACATCATTGAGGCAGAGAGCTCGCCTGTGAAGCGGATGCCGCACTTGTCGAGAATGATGCCGGCAACAATGAGGAAGCCGAAGACGTTGAGTATGTACTCTCCTGCGGCATAGGTGCCAAAGACGTCGGGACTCCATCCACGCTCCTGCTCGATGAGCGACTGGAGTGGCGACATAACATCTACGAACATGTAGCCAAAGAACATCATCGAGGCTACGAGGACAAGGGCAGTCCATCGCATGGCTGCGCTGTCGTTTAGTCTTTTCTGGATTATTTCTGTCATATTTGTAATTTTTTGTTATTAACGTGGTTTAGAGGTGAGAGGTGAGAGATGTGCTCATCTCTGGATTTGCGGTTTCTGTACGCCTTTCGGCGTTGGGCGGACACATGGGTCACGCCCCTACAGGTGGCGGGTTTGGGTAATCTCTCACCTCTCACTTCTCACTTCTTCAGCCAACGGTCGAGCCAGTTGAAGAAGGTGCGCTGCCAGAGAACACCATTTTGCGGTTTCAATACCCAATGGTTCTCGTCGGGGAAGATGAGAAGCTCGGCGGGTATGCCCTTCAGACGTGCGGCATTGAAGGCTCCCATGCCCTGGTTGTAGTTGATGCGGTAGTCGAGCTCGCCGTGGATGCAGAGAATTGGTGTGTCCCACTTGTCAACAAACTTGTGTGGAGAGTTCTCGTAGGTCTTGCGTGCGTCAGAAGTCTGGTTTTTGTTCCAGTAGGCATCGTCGTACTCCCAGTTGCTGAACCAGCACTCCTCGGTGTCGGTGTACATCGACTCAAGGTTGAAAGCTCCGTCGTGGGAGATGAAGCACTTGAAACGCTTGTCGTGATGGCCGGCAAGGTAATAGACACTGAAACCGCCGAAGCTGGCTCCTACGGCACCGAGGCGGTCTTTGTCAACGTAGGGCAGGGTGTTGGCTGCACAGTCGATGGCAGAGAGATAGTCGCGCATGCACTGTCCTGTCCAGTCGCTGCTCACAGCCTCGTTCCACTCGTGGCCGAAACCTGGAAGTCCGCGGCGGTTGGGAGCCACGATGACGTAGCCGTTGGCTGCCATGATCTGGAAGTTCCAACGATAGCTCCAGAACTGGCTTACGGGGCTTTGAGGTCCACCCTCGCAGAAAAGCAATGTGGGATATTTCTTGTTTGGGTCGAAGTTGGAAGGAAGGATAACCCATGTGAGCATGTCTTTTCCGTCGGTAGTCTTCACCCAGAGTTTCTCAACCTTGCCAAACGACAACTGGCTGAGTATGTGGTCGTTCTCGTGCGTAAGCTGCTCCACGGTTGTCTTTCCGGGGTTCTTGCCTGGAGTGACAATGTAGAGGTCGGTGGGAGCGGAAATGCTCTGGCGTGAGGCGAGCAGCTTCTTGCCATCGTTGGCGAGCTTTACACTGCCGAAGTCGGCAATATCGTCGGTGAGTTGTGTGAGTTTGCCTTTGAGGTCAACCTGATACATATTGATGCAGCCATGCCATACTCCGATGAAGGTAAGGCTCTTTGAGTCGATGTTCCAGCAGAAATCGTCAACATTGGAGTCGAAGGCTGTGCTGACATAGTTCTTTGTGCCTGTTGCAAGTTCATAGACACAGAGACGGTTGAGGTCTGCTTCGTAGCCATCGCGAGCCATGCTCTGCCAGGCAACATAGCGTCCGTCGGGAGAGAACTTAGGGTTCTGGTCATAGCCGGGATTGTTTTTGAGATTCTCCTCGGCGTTAACCTTCTGGTCGCGCATGGTGTGAGTGGGATCTATGCTGACTGCCTTGTAGTCGGCAGGCTTGCAGAGGTTTGTAGTCTCGCGCGTACCTATATTATATATGTAGATGTCGGAGTCGGTGGAGATGGCATAGTCCACGCCAGTCTTCTTGCGACATGTGTAGGCTATAGACTTAGAGTCGGGGCTCCATGCCAACTGCTCCACTCCGCCGAAAGGCTCCATGGGACACTCGTAGGGCTCGCCCTTAAGAATGTCCTCTCCCTCGGTGATGCCCTCTGGCGTTACTTCGGCAAGGAAGGGGTGCTGAATATTCTCAACATAGTGATCCCAATGTCGATACATAAGGTCGGTCACGAGCCGTCCCGTAGCCTTGGGCAGGTCGTCGGGATTCTTCTTTATTATCTCGTTGAAAGGCATAGACTTGATGAGTATCACCTTCTTTCCGTCGGGTGAGAACTTGAAGCCCTCTATGCCTGCCTTGTCCTTGGTGAGCTGTCGGCGGTCGGTACCGTCAGGATTCATTGACCATAGTTGTCCTCCTGTGAGGAATGCTATGCGGCTGCCACCCTCAATCCATGTGGGGTCGGTTTCATTCTTCGAACTTTTAGTCAGCTGGTGGCGATTGTTTCCCTTTGAGTCGATGGTGCAGATTACCTGATGCCCCTTGTTTGCCTTCACGCTGTAGTAGCCCACTTGGAACACCACGGTCTTTCCGTCGGGAGCAGCCTCGGCTCCGCCGATGCGCCCCATAGCCCAGAGAGCCTCAGGAGTCATGAGGTCGCTCGACAGCTTGATGTTACTTTTACCAATGTTCACGTCTTGTGCATTAATAATGCCTGTAGCCGCCAGCATAGTGACGGCTAAGGCTAAGGTTGCAATCTTTTTCATGATTGTAGTTGTTTTGATAAAGGAAAATATTTAGGTATCTTGACTATTTCCTCATCATTTGCTCACGCTGCTTGCGCATCTCCTCTGCCTGCTTCTGCATAGCCTCAAGGCGTGCTGCAAGTCCGCTTGCCTTCTTGGGATTGTCCTTGTTCTCCTTGTAGCGTGCCTCAAGAATGGCGAGGAGCTTCTCGTCGTTGGTGGTCTTGCGGAGGAGCCACATGATGGCTGCGCTGAAGAAGAGCGAGATGAAGTAGTAGAAGTTGAGGCCTGCGGCATAGTCGTTGAACATGAAGAAGAACATCACTGGCATGAGATACATCATCCACTGCAT
>CALZDK010000155.1 GCA_945637645.1 uncultured Prevotella sp. | reverse complement strand
TATTATAACGTCGAAAAAGTGTGGTTTTCTCTTGTTTATATCATCGAAAAAAGTGCAAGTGTCATAGGGACAGGTACATTGGTTCACAGAGGGTCAGAGGAACCTGTCCCTATGATTCCCTTTTGGATTTACTTTGGGATTTAAGTGGATTCGCGAGTGCCGGGGCACTCCCTTTTCATGTCGATATGGAAAAAATAGAGTGATGACCATATTTAATATATTCGTAAACAAATAATCAAGTAATTTTTAGGATTGTTTGGATTTTTTTATTACATTTGCCGGCGCAAGCAAGAACAGACATCATAACAGACCATTTTCCGAAGATGATGCCATGCGTACGGATGCCTGTAGACACCATATCCACACTAGCAAAACACAGAAGCGAAGCTATGCGGACAGAGGTGTGGCAAATAAAATGAAAACTAATTCTTTAAAACGATACTATTTATGAAAAGAACAAGATTCTCTCTTCTCGTCGCACTCATCGCGATGAGTCTTTCTGCTACGGCACAGACCGCTGGCCAAGTACTCCGAAGTCTTACATTCGATGCCCCCAAGGCACTCTATCACCCTAAGGGAAACTCTGCAAACATGAGGCAAACTCCAAGCACCAAAGCAAGGAAAGTGGCAGTGTACAAAAGCTACGATCAGGGTTGGTGGCTGCCCAACGCACAAATCGTTGCCGACGAGGGCGACAACCCTGACTGGGTGGAGGCCAATGTGGAAGGTAAAACCGTTTACATGAGCAAGTCTGTGATGACAAAAGTGGTGCCGGAGCCGTTTATGGTGAACAAATGTCAGAACACGCCATATGTATGGACGACAAACGACGACCTCGACGCCACGGCAGGATGGATGGCACAGGCCATGAGCTGGCGCATAGGTAAGGTGAAAGGACAGTCGGGACTCTACGTTGCCGAGGTTACCGACTACGACGGTGCCACATCGCTGCGCCTGGGAAAGATGGTGGACAACGTGCTCGTGTTCAAATACAAAGTGTTCTTTGATGACGGCGCCGATTATGAGCGACTCGAAGGCGTAGGGAAATGGGTGGCAGAGAAGGAAGCCTGCCAGGACTTCCCATACAACGGAGCCAAGGTGTGCTACTTCAGATGGAGCAACGACATGCTCTATAAGGCAGATATTGACTTCGAAGACGGCGGAGGCATGATATATGAGACCCTCGATCTTACAAAGCTCACCGAGCCGATGGTATACACTATCTTCAAAGACGAGATAGATAACGGAAGGATAAACTACTTCTATCTTACATCCTTTAACTTCACCGGCAAATGGGAACGCACATTCATGTAGGCATAGCCAACCGCCGCAACGCCTTAGCCCTGCTCCTCCTTGCCCTCGTTATGCTGTTCAATACGGCAGTACCCGCAATGGCGCAGAAAAACATGACGGGAGCACTCAAGAAAAAGAACCTTTTGGGCAAAGGCAATTTCTCCAAGGCGGCAGCCGCCGTTATGGTCGGCAGCGCGCTGTATCAGTCTTTTGACAAGCAGAAAAGTAAGACCACGACCAAAGCGGTAACCCCGCCAGACTCGCCGGACCCCAACGTGAAGCTGACTTCGGGGAGACAAGTGACCGACCTTTTCTACGACGACGAGACGGACAACACGGCACGCCAACTGCAACAGCTTCGCCGCCTCTATCCCGACGAGGATTTTATGGAGGGCGACCAGGGGATGATGGTGAAAGTGACCTACCTGAAATGCGACAAGGTGCTCTCTCCGAACAAGCCCCACCAGCTGCGCCTCTCGTTCTACCACGACAAGCAGAGAAAAGACAAATGCAAGTTCTATGAGATCGTTGACGAGTTCGACAAACTGGGCAACAACCGCGTGTTTGCCACCGCTTCCGATGACGGATGCGCCGTGAGCGGCGACCAGAGAATCACCTGCGCGTCGCATCAGTTGTGGAGCCACGCACGCGAGGTGAACTTCATGAGGAAAAACCGCAAAAGCCTGTCCTCGTTCGAAACCTTCGTGCCGGAATACATCTACAGCTTTGCAGACCCGCGTGACCCCTACAAGAACGACACCATATTCATGTTTGCCGACATATACGACGAGGTGGGGCGCGAACTCGTGAGGGGCACTTACTATGTGTCATGGGTGCGTGAGGCGAGCCAGAAGGACAACACCTGCTATCATCCAGACCGCGACACCACGGAATATGTGAAGAGCCGCACCAATCTGGGCGACTGCATCATTCTCGTCAAGTACGACCGCTCTTGGCGATGCAAGATATGCGGTCACAAGGAGTTTGAACCAGACCTGGAGCGCACGGAGACCGACCCCAACTGCGAAAAGAAGACTGGCGAGCACCAGCACGTGTGGAACTATCTGGAGGAACAGCCGGATTTCAATTCGCTCAAGCGGGAAACAAGCCAGAACCAGTGCTATATGATGGAGACATGGAACATCAAGGTGACGAGACAGTGTCTGATATGCGGCCTGAAACAATCGAAGGATCTCGAAGACGCCACCGTAGTGCCCAATGCCAGTGCACCCATGAACAAGGAGTGCTGCCCTGGCGGCGTGTATAAGGAAGAGGTGGAAGAGAAGCCTGCCGAGAGGGTGGGCGACAGGATGAAGATGGACAAGGTGATCTCCACATACTTCTACTGTCCCGACAACGACACCAAGCAACTCGTGGGCCAGCGCACCGAAACGGAATGGAGCGAACCCTGCCTCCACGACTTCCGGCTGGTAAGCACCGAAGATCTCGGGGCAAACCCGGTGTCGAAGTATTACCACCATGCGGTATTCGTAGACCACTACCGCTGCATCAAGTGCGGAATGCTGAAAGACATACGGCGCACGAAGAATTGCAGCCACAAGAATGTGAAAACAGACAAATTCTGCCAGATAGCGAAGCCGTGGATAGAAAGTTTCAAAGGCGTGCCCCTAAGGATGAGGCTCGTGGTCTATCCGCAGGACACCACCGCCGTATACGTGGCAGAGACGGAGACCACCCAGCAGCTCTGGGGAGCCGTATGCCCCGACAATCGCCACGGATGGAAAATCGACAGCAAATACCCCGCCACCGGAGTGACACGCGAAGAGGTGGACGCCTTCATCTCACGGCTCAACACTATGGCAGCAGAGCAGGGAGTGCCGCTCAGGTTCCGCCTGCCTGAAGCAGAGGAATGGGCAAGCACATACATACAGTGTGGCGAAATAATGGGATGGGTGTATCAGTATGGCAACGCCATGCACCATGTGGCAGAACTGCCGGCCAACTGTCAGGGACTCTACGACATGAAGGGCAACGTCTCCGAGATGTGTTCCGACACCATCAGCAGTGGCGACCCGGGCTACGAGACCGTTATGACCGCCGTTGCCGGCAAGAGCTACGCTGACACCTCCAACAGGCATCCCGCCACATACCAGTGGCTCGACATGCAGGAAGGACGGCAGGATGTGGGCTTCCGCATCTTTGCCGACCCCATCGACGGCGACGAGGCACAGATAAAGGACATTACCGATGCCGAGACCGAAAGCGGCTTCAAGGAAAGCATCAAATACCGGTTCGGTGCAGGAGTGGTGAAGGTGGGCGACCTGTGGCTCACGTGCAACAGATACCAGTGTAAGGACTGCGGATACATCAGCTACGGCTCAAAGTGGCACTTCCCGGCACTCAACGGCAAGAAACCCATAGGCTGCAAATAGCGCCACCCGTACAAGGCAGACAGGATACACTCTTCAAATGCATTATTACCGATTCCAACCATTTCTCTCTTTTTCCCATTCCATTCGACATAGGCTGGAATAGGCATACCAAGGTTTTCTAACGAAATATACGAAAGCGCCCTGCGTTCGGTAAAATTAGACGCAGGGCGCTTCGCCTTGTTTGTATCTACTTAACAATCTTCTTACCTTCTACAACGTATACACCACTTGCAAGACCATCAAGGTTCTTTGCATTGTGTTTTATGCAAATGCCTTATAAAGTATACACATTGAAGGTTGTTTCCTCCGTTGCTCTGCCACTGATGAAAGACGTAGATGGAGTTACCGTTAGCCAACCATTGTTGTAAAACAACTCGTAGTTGTCCGCCTCGCCACCACTTACTATGATTTCGTACGTGCCGGCTTGCGATGTTGCATCTGCTATGCACGAAGCAACCGGCTTAGAGGGTCATAGGGACAGAGGGTCATAGGTCGAGTAGAGCGAGGGAGCTTCACCCTCACCCTCTCACAGAACCGTGCGTGAAAGTCTCCCCTCACACGGCTCTTCACACTCAACGCTTTGTGCATAGACATAACCTTGGGGTCTGACCTCTCTGCCAATGATAGAAAAGA
>CALZDK010000154.1 GCA_945637645.1 uncultured Prevotella sp. | reverse complement strand
AAGTTGACAAGTTGACAAGTTGACGAGTTGACAAGTTGACGAGTTGACAAGTTGAGGAGTTGAAAATGAGTAAGGAGTAAGACAAAACAATGGAAATGAACTTTCTGACATTATATCTTTTACCATTAATAGTAGGCTGGGTGCTCGACTTGGTGTTTGGCGATCCGGAGAAGTTGCCGCACCCTGTGGTGCTGTTCGGTAAACTTATAGCAAGGGGCGAGAGATTGCTTAACCGGGGAAGTTGGCGCAGAATGAAGGGTGCGTTGCTTGCCATAGGACTTGTTGCGGCAACGGTTGCCACCACTTGGGCTCTGCTGCAGCTTGCCGATGCTATATATATTATAATAGGTGTAGCCGCGAGGGCAATACTCGTGTTCTACTGCCTTGCGGGAACAACACTGATAAAGGAAGTGCGCGACGTGTTCCTCGCCCTCGACAGATCGTTGGACGAAGGTCGCCGACAAGTGGCACGCATAGTTGGACGCGACACATCGGAACTTTCGCGCGAGGAAGTGCAGAAAGCGGCACTTGAGACTCTCGCTGAAAACCTGAGCGACGGAGTGGTGGCTCCGCTGTTCTGGTATGCCATTGGTGGAGTGCCGGCAATGATGGGCTACAAGATGGTGAACACGCTCGACTCGATGATTGCCTACCACTCGCCACGCTATCTGCGTTTCGGAACAGTGGCGGCAAGAATGGACGATGTGGCTAACTATCTGCCAGCCCGAATAACGGCATTGCTCATGATATTGGTGGCTTGCCGCCCGCGGCTGGCAGGCTTCGTGGTGAAATACGGTGGCTGTCACGCCAGTCCCAACAGCGGATGGCCGGAGGCAGCCCTTGCGGGTATACTCGGTTGCCGCTTTGGAGGACCGCACAAGTATTTTGGCGAGATGTTTGACAAACCTTTCATTGGCGACACCGACCGTGAACTAACTATCGGGGATATGCTTAGGGCGGTGGCAATAAACCGAAGGACGGAAATTATTGCCGTGGCAATAGCAGCAGTTGTTCCATGTTTTTTTTGAAGGAAAAAGTTTGTTTAATTGGAAAAAGTTTGTAACTTTGCCAACAAAATAATATAATGATGGACGAGAAACAGAGAATAGAACAGCTCAGACAGGAGCTGCACGAACATAACCACCGCTACTATGTGGAGAACCAACCCACGATAAGCGACCAAGAGTTTGACGAGTTGATGCACGAGTTGCAGCGACTTGAGGCGTTGCACCCGGAGATGTACGACGCCAACTCGCCAACGCAACGTGTGGGCAGCGACCTGAATAGCGAGTTCAAGCAAGTGGCTCACCGCTACCCGATGCTCTCGCTTGCCAACACCTACAACCAACAGGAGGTGGCTGACTGGTATGACAGCGTGAGACGCGGACTGGAAGGCGAGGACTTCGAGGTGTGCTGCGAGATGAAATACGACGGACTCTCAATAAGCCTCACCTACGAGAACGGCAGACTGGTGCGCGGAGTGACACGCGGCGACGGAGTGAACGGCGACGACGTGACAGCCAACGTGCGCACCATACGCAGCATTCCGCTCGTGCTCTCCGGCGACGACTATCCGCAGGAGTTTGAGATAAGGGGCGAGATACTGATGCCATGGAAGGTGTTTGAGCGGCTCAACGCCGAGCGGGAGAAAGCAGAGGAACCGCTGTTTGCCAATCCGCGCAATGCAGCAAGCGGAACACTGAAGAGCCAAAACTCGGCTCTCGTAGCCAGCCGCCAGCTCGATGCATACCTTTATTATCTCTTGGGCGAACAAGTACCATGCGACGGACACTACGAGAACCTGCAGGCGGCACGCCGATGGGGATTTAAGATAAGCGAGGGAATGAGGAAAGTGAGAACCCTCGACGAGATATATGACTTCATAAACTATTGGGACACTGAGCGCAAGAACCTGCCTGTGGCAACCGACGGCATAGTGCTGAAGGTGAACTCGCAGCGGCAGCAACGTTCGCTTGGCTTCACGGCGAAGAGTCCACGATGGGCAATAGCCTACAAGTTCAAGGCAGAGCGTGAGCGCACCCGATTGCTTGAGGTGACTTTCCAGGTGGGAAGGACAGGTGCCATCACTCCCGTAGCCAATATGGAACCGGTGCAGTTGGCAGGAACCATGGTGAAACGGGCAACGCTGAACAACGAAGACTTCATCCGATCCTTCGACCTCCACATCGGCGACTATGTGTATGTGGAAAAGGGTGGGGAGATTATTCCCAAGATAGTGGGAGTGGATACCGACAGCCGTGAGCCTGACGCAAAGCCGGTGGAGTTTATTAAGACGTGTCCGGAATGTGGCACGCCGCTTGTGCGCTATGAAGGCGAGGCGGCGCACTACTGTCCAAACGACGCTGGATGTCCGCCGCAGATAAAAGGCCGCATAGAGCATTTCATCTCCAGAAAGGCGATGAACATCGACTCGCTCGGTCCGGAAACCGTGGATGACTACTACCGCCGTGGACTAATAAGAAATGTGGCAGACCTCTACGACATCGACGTGCAGCAGATAAACGGCGACGGAAGCCGTGAGAAGTCGGCACGCAAGATTGTTGACGGAATAGCCGCATCGAAGGAAGTGCCATTCGAGCGTGTGGTGTTCGCCCTTGGCATAAGGCTTGTGGGAGAGACGTCGGCGAAGCTCCTTGCACGCCATTTCAAGAACATCGACGCACTACAGAATGCCACTCTCGACGAACTGACACACATCGACGGAATAGGCGAGGTGATGGCGAAGAGCGTGATAACCTATTTCCACACACCGGAGAACCAGACGATAGTGGAACGGCTGAGAGGCTACGGACTGAGGATGAGCCTAAGCGAGGAACAACTTGCAAGCCACACAGAGCTGCTGAAGGGACAGACGATAGTCATAAGCGGTGTGTTCCAGAAGCACAGCCGCGACGAGTATAAGGCTATGATAGAGCAGAATGGAGGCAAGAATACAGGCTCCATAAGCGCAAAGACATCATTCATTCTCGCAGGCGACAACATGGGGCCGGCAAAGCTGCAGAAGGCGGAGAAACTGGGTGTGAGAATAGTGAATGAAGATGAATTCTTGGGAATGTTGAATGGTTAAACGTAAAAAACGTTAAAATAATGGAACGTAGAATAAAAATCTTCATTCTTCATTCTTCATTCTTCAATTTTATTAGTACCTTTGCAGCCGATTTTCATAAAATAGTTGAATGAAGAGTGACAATATAAAGAATCAGTACCGTGTTAATGAGCAGATACGTGTACGTGAAGTCCGCATCGTAGGAGATGGCGGCTCAACAGTTGTTCCTACACGCCAGGCATTGGACATGGCACGAGACCAGGGAGTTGATTTGGTGGAAATATCCCCCAATGCCAATCCCCCTGTTTGTCGTCTCATCGACTATTCCAAGTTCCTCTACCAGCAGAAGAAGCGCGCCAAGGAGATGAAGGCTAAGCAAGTGAAGGTGGAGGTGAAGGAAATAAGGTTCGGACCACAGACCGACGAGCACGACTACCAGTTCAAGCTCAAGCATGCCAAGGAGTTCCTTGAGGATGGCAACAAGGTTCGTGCATACGTATTCTTCCGTGGTCGCTCTATTCTCTTCAAGGAGCAGGGCGAGGTTCTTCTCCTTCGTTTCGCAAACGATCTTGAGGAATATGGCAAGGTGGAACACATGCCGTCGCTTGAGGGAAAGAAGATGTTCCTATATCTGGCACCAAAGAAAGCAGGAGTGGCAAAGAAGAGCCAACAGGCTCTCGATCGTGAGAAGAAAGCCAACGAGCAAAAAGAGGCTCCAAAGCAGGCACAGGAGAAAGAGACTGACGTTGACATGCCTGCCAACGGCGGACTGTTTGCAAATGCCAAGATGAGTGCCGCCGCAAAGGAGAAGTTGAACATTAAGGACTAAAAGGGATTTTAATTCTTTAATTCTTTAATTTCTTCGAGAGATAACGAGAAGACAAAGTGCGTAACGCCCGGTATATGCGTTGCCACATAATAATAAACAACAATAAATTAAAACATTAAAAAAATGCCAAAAGTAAAGACAAATTCCGGAGCGAAGAAGAGATTCCGCTTCACCGGTACAGGTAAGATTAAGAGAGCACATGCTTACCACAGTCACATTCTGACTAAGAAGACAAAGAAGCAAAAGCGTAATCTGGTTCACGACACAATCGTTGACAGAAGCAACATGAAGCAGGTTCGTGACCTGTTGTGTCTCCGTTAATCCCTTATTGTCTAACATTTTAAAGTAAGAAAACTATGCCAAGATCAGTAAATCACGTTGCTTCAAGAGCAAAGAGAAAAAGAATTTTAAAGCTTACTCGCGGCTACTATGG
>CALZDK010000153.1 GCA_945637645.1 uncultured Prevotella sp. | reverse complement strand
GCTTATTTCTGTATGGAATATGGTATTCACTCAGCTTTGAAGATTTATTCAGGTGGTCTCGGAATGCTTGCCGGCGATTATGTGAAGGAGGCTTCAGACAGCAATGTTGACATGTGTGCTGTTGGTTTCCTCTATCGCTTCGGCTACTTCACACAGACTCTGAGCATGGATGGCCAGCAGATTGCAAAGTATGAAGCACAGAACTTCAATCAGGTTCCTGTTGAGCGCGTATTTGACGAAAACGGCAATCCACTTGTCGTTGACGTTCCTTACACCAACTATATGGTTCATGCCTCCGTTTGGGTAGCAAACGTTGGTCGTGTGAAGCTCTATCTTCTCGATACAGACAACGAGATGAATTCTGAGTTCGACAAGCCTATAACCCACTCACTCTATGGTGGTGACTGGGAGAACCGCCTGAAGCAGGAGATACTGCTCGGTATCGGTGGTATGTTGCTGCTGAAGAAGCTCGGCATAAAGAAGGATATTTATCACTGCAACGAGGGTCATGCAGCACTTTGCAACCTGCAGCGTCTGTGCGACTACATCGAGAGCGGTCTCTCCTTCAACCAGGCAATGGAGCTTGTACGCGCTTCTTCGCTCTATACTGTCCACACACCGGTGCCAGCTGGTCACGACTACTTCGACGAGGGGCTGTTCGGCAAGTACATGGGTGGATATCCTTCAAAGCTCGGCATCTCTTGGGACGAGTTTATCGGCATGGGCCGTACCAATCCTAACGACCACTCAGAGAAGTTCTGTATGTCAACCTTTGCTTGCAACACCTGTCAGGAGGTTAACGGTGTAAGTAAGCTCCACGGTTGGGTAAGCCAGAAGATGTTCTCATCAATCTGGAACGGTTACTATCCAGAGGAGAACCATGTAGGCTATGTAACCAACGGTGTTCACTTCCCGACATGGGCTGCCACAGAGTGGAAGAATGTCTATGGCAAGCACTTCGACGCAAACTTCATGTCTGACCAGAGCAACCAGAAGATTTGGGAGGCTATCTACAATGTTGCCGACGACGAGATATGGGAGACTCGCATGACTCTGAAGAAGAAGCTCGTTGACTATATCCGCGACCAGTTCCGTGAGACATGGCTGAAGAACCAGGGTGATCCTTCTCGTGTGGTATCTCTGCTTGAGAGCATCACTCCAAACGCATTGTTCATCGGTTTCTGCCGCCGTTTCGCTACTTACAAGCGTGCTCACCTTCTCTTCACCGACCTTGAGCGTCTGTCTAAGATTGTGAACAATCCGGAGCGTCCTGTTAAGTTCCTCTTTGCCGGTAAGGCTCACCCAGCCGATGGTGCAGGTCAGGGCTTGATCAAGAAGATTTACGAGATTAGCCAGCGTCCTGAGTTCCTTGGCAAGATTATCTTCCTCGAGGACTACGACTTCATGCTCGCCCGTCGTCTTGTTTCTGGTGTTGACATCTGGATGAACACACCAACCCGTCCACTTGAGGCTTCCGGTACATCTGGCGAGAAGGCAGAGATGAACGGTGTTGTAAACCTCTCAGTGCTCGACGGTTGGTGGCTTGAGGGCTATCGCGAGGGTGCCGGTTGGGCTCTCACCGAGAAGCGCACATACCAGAACCAGGGCTATCAGGACCAACTCGACGCCGCTACTATCTACAGCCTGCTTGAGAACGAGATAGTTCCTCTCTACTATAATACTAACAAGAAGGGCTTCAGCGA
This sequence comes from uncultured Prevotella sp., assembly GCA_945637645.1. Classification (GTDB taxonomy): domain Bacteria; phylum Bacteroidota; class Bacteroidia; order Bacteroidales; family Bacteroidaceae; genus Prevotella. The sequence goes on along the minus strand of CALZDK010000153.1, from coordinate 2,680 downwards.
GGGTTGGATAAAGGTTATCAAGAACTCTATAGCCCAGATCGCTCCTCACTATACAATGAAGCGTCAGCTCGACGACTACTACGACAAGTTCTACTGCAAGGAGGCAAAGCGCTTCGCTAAGCTCTCTGCTGACAACAACAAGCTGGCTAAGGACATTGCACAGTGGAAGGAAGCTGTGGCTGAGCGTTGGGATGCCATCAACGTGGTTTCTTCAAGCTGGGACGTTCCAGCTTCTGGCGTACTGACTGGCGAGACTTACACCATCCGCTACGTCATCAACGAGCAGGGCTTGTCCGACGCTGTCGGTCTTGAGGTAGTAAACGTTCGTACCGACAAGAACGGCGAGGAACGCATCTTCAGCATCCGTCCTCTTGAGGTGGTAGGCCAGGAAGGCAACAACTACATCTTTGAGGGCAAGGTGACTCCAGACGTTGCCGGCAACTTGAGGAGTGCTGTCCGTATGTATCCAAAGAACAGCAACCTGCCTCACCGTCAGGACTTCTGCTACGTTAAGTGGTTGGCACTTCCAAATGCATAATCTCTTATATTATTGAATAAAAAAGAAAGACCCGGCATCACCAATCTGATGTCGGGTCTTTTATTTTTCCTGCAATCCTTCTTCTTGCAGCGTTCAAATTTCTTTTTTCCTATCTTATTTCGTAAACCTTATCCAGTCGATGTCGAGGAAAGCGGCGTCGTTGCTCACCGACGAACGGCAGTTGAAGTAGCCCACCTTGGCTCCAATCCATTTTCCCTCTTTCACGGTGAACGGGGAGCCTATTTTCGTGAATTTCTTGCCGTCGGTGCTGTAGTAGAACTGTGCCGACGAGGTTATGCCGTTGCCTATTCCCGCGCTCTTCACCACGGCTCTCACATATATGTCCTGTGTGGCATGGCGTGGTTGCGGAATGTCGTCCACGGCATAGCGCTGCGTGTATGGCTTCTCCTGCTCGACGAGTGTCATCGGCATTTCAGTCTCAACAACTTCCTTGCCTCCCTTCATAGCATCCTTGCATTTCACGAACCTCATGAAGCAACCTTCCTTGGTTGTGACAAACTTTATTGCCGCATAGTCGAGACCCTTTATTATGAATCCTGCCTCTTCTCCCTTGTTCTTGTTGCCGGGATTGGGAATGAATTTCAGTTTCGATGTCACCGTGAAGTTCTCTGCCGGGAATTTCTGCATCAGGGTGTTTTGCATATCGGCGAGGTTGGTATAATTTTCCGGTTGCTGGATACCGTACAGACGGAGCTTCGACTTGTTGGCATCGCAGAAGTACCAATAGTGGCTATAGGGACCCTCAAACTGCCACTGGAGTCCGAGGTCGGTTGCGGAAAATTCGTCGTCCTCCCTTGGTTGCACGTTTTCCGTTGCCTTCAGTGCTGGCTTTTTCCATTGTGTCACAGGGTCGCCGCATCCGTCGCCGTCGCGGTCGTCGCCAATCACGAGCCAGTCGTTAACCCATTTTGCCGGCTGCAGGTGAACCACACGTCCGTAGGCGTGCTTGTCCTGGAAATGGAGGAACCAGTCCTCGCCAGAGGGTGTATCTATCCATGCGCCCTGATGAGGGCCATTAATTTTCGATTTGCCCTGTGCCAAGCCGACGTATTCCTCATAGGGACCGAATGGGTTTCTCGAGCGGAGAATCACTTGCCAACCGTATTTCACTCCGCCTGCGGGCGACATGATGTAATAGTAGCCGTTGCGCTTGTAGAACTTTGTACCCTCAATGGTAGGCTGATCCTCATGCCCGTCATACACGATGCGCGAAGGTCCAGTTACCGTGGTGCCGTCGGCAGACATGGGAGCCACGAAGAGTACCGACTTCACTCCAGCCCTTGAACCTGCACAGCCGTGGGAGAGATATGCCTTGCCATCCTCGTCCCAGAGGGGGCAGCAGTCTATCATTCCCTTGCCAGGCTTCACGCACACCGGCTTCGACCATGTGTCTGCGGGATTTTGGGTCTTGGTCATGAAAAGTCCCTGGTCGGGGTCGCCCCAGTAAATGTAGAACCAGCCATCGTGGTGGCGTATTGACGGTGCCCACACATAGTTGCCGTGCTGTATGCGCTTGCGCCAGTCGAGGTTGGTGCCACGAAATTCGGGTAGCACGGGATAGTCATCGGTGAGTGCCGCTCCAATGATTTTCCAGTTCACGAGGTCGGTGCTGTGGAGAATCTGCAGTCCGGGGAAGCAGGCGAAACTCGACGAGGTCATGTAGAAGTCGTTGCCAACCCTGCAGACATCGGGGTCGGAATAGTCGGCGTTTATCACCGGGTTTTTGTACTTTCCTCCAGGCAAATTCGGGTTCCATGTCGCTGACTCCTGAGCTATGGACATGAGCGGCGAGCAAGCCATTGCAGCCGCAAAGAGTAGATTAAATGTTTTTTTCATTTGTTGTATTGTAGTATAATGTTATTTATGTTTCGCTTGTGCTCAACTCTAAGAAGTTAAGGAAGTTAAGGAAGTTAAAGACAATAGTCTTTTCGCTTCCTTTCGGGAGTTTTCTGGGCTTTGACATACGTCTTTAACTTCCTTAACTTCCTTAACTTCCTTAACTTCCTTAATTTCCCTCCTTCTTGATTTCTGTCAATTAATCGCCTGTGTGCGCAAACAATCCGACAAAATGCTTGCGTGGTATTGATTTTCGCCGTAATTTTGCAGCGTCAAAAGACAAAA
>CALZDK010000152.1 GCA_945637645.1 uncultured Prevotella sp. | reverse complement strand
GTGCGTTGCCTTATCTCAAATATGTTTTGTTTCATTCTTTCTTAAACCTTTAAAAACTCCTCAAACCCTTCAAACTCCTTCAAACCCTTCAAACTCCTTCAACCCCTTCAAACCCTTCAAACTCCTTCAAACTCCTTCAAACCTTAATTCTTAGTTTCTCTACGCTACCTTACCAAACCTTTATTGACGTGCGGTATTCGTATGGCTCAAGATTTGTGAGTATGATTCCCCTGACAGCCACGAGAATCTCTTTTTTCTCACGTATGTAGGTCATCACCGTTGCCGTGTCGCGCAGTCGCGGTTCGTATTGTCGTATAGCCTCGTTTAGTTCGGAGGCAAAGGTCTGAATGTTCTTCGACGATCCGGAAATCTTTTTCTTGTATATTGGAGAGTTATCGTTCGACTCAGTGTGTATCGTACCGTTGCTCTCCTCGAAAATCTCAAACTTCAGTCCTGTGAACACAAACCCGTATTCGGGGTCAGAGGGGATGCAACCGAGAGGCGTGTTAAGCAGCAACTCGATTGACAGGTTGAGCGACTCCTTTATGTCGTCGGTATGTTTCAGCGTGCCTTTTTTCACGCTCAGTGGGGTTAATAAGTGGGTCATGTCCTATCTCCTTTATATCATTGGTAGGAACTCCTCTTCGTTGTCATCATCAGGGCGATAAAGCTCGTCGAAGAGAGACTTGAAGAGTGCTTCGTAGAGGCGGTCGTAGAGTGAGGTGCGCAGCTCCTCCGTCATCTCCTGCCTCATGCGTGGAATTATCTCCTCGTTGATGTATGTTCCCAATGTTTCTTTCAGCTCAGAGGTGAGCCGCTCGTGCAGCTTGTCGTGCATCTCGGCAATCATCTTCTCGTAGATTTCCTCTCTTAGCTGCTGATAAACCTCGTCCTTTATCTCGCGCTTGAGCTGGTCGTAGTCGATGCTGGTGTCAACAAGCACAACGATGTCGAGCAGTGTTGTCTGCGCCTCAAGCCATTCGTGCAGCCACTTTATGTAGCTTACGATGTTGAGCATTGATGGCTCTCGTCTGCCGTCGTTCCAGAGAGAGGCTAACTTTCCGTTCTTTAGCTCCAGTATGCTGCCCTCCTTCTCCTCGGTTATCAGTCCTTGCGCAAGCTCGTCCTCCTTGCATGCCACGATATAATATTCCACGGTGAATGCCGTTTCCTGCAGCAGGTTGACGAGGTGTCTTGAAGAGCGAAGCCTGTTGAAGTTCCTGAACCTGAAGAGCAGGTTACGCAGTATTCTCTTTCCTTCTCCGTTGTCGAGGTTCTTGTGGTTCACTATTGCCTCCATGTCACTGACAATGATGGCGAGGAATTCGTCGTATTTCTTGTCGCAGCTCACAGTCAGCACTGGCGGGATATAGTCGGTGTCGATGGTGAGAGTGCCATCCACAATGACGAATCTCTTTATCGGAACCACGTCGGCATCGGAAATCTCGCTGAGGGTGTGGAGTGAGAGCTCGTAGTTTGGCTCTTCGAAGGGCACTCCCTCGCGCTCGAACAGGCGTGGTTCACCTTCGGCAATGCCCACACATAGGAAGTATTCCTTCTCTGTGAGCTTGGGTATGGATATCTTCAGCTCACCGTTGATGTCAACAATAGTGCCTGATGGCAGCAATGCCGTACACATCAGCGAGCTCATTTCGTATGTTCTTCCCACAAACGAGCCTTCTGCATAGAATGGACAGTCGGGCAACAGTCCTATCCTTCCGTCGGACAATGCCGTTCTTACGACAAGTCTCTGTCTTGTATCGAGGCTTGCCTCCATGTTGCGGAACACGGCATCGGTGAGAGCCATTCCGGGTTTCCAGTGTATTTTAGCGTTATAGAACATTCGTATTATAGTTTAGAAGTTTAACGTCAGTATTCTTGCCAACGATGTTGAAGCTGCAGAAGATGTCGATAGGCACGAGGTATGTGCTGATGAATTCCGTGAGTGGCGCTATTCTTTTTTCCTCTTCACGGTAGGTCTCTTCCGTGAGGTTGTCAACCACTATGTCGAAATCTATTTTCTGCATCCAGTATTGTGAGTTGTCGGTGTCGCTGTATGCCGATTTCCTTATCCTCACCTTCCTTCCGGCAATATTTTCTATCATTCGTTTCACGAAGCGTATGTCGCCTCTCCTGTTTGCCACCAGTGGCAACAGCAGTGCCGCCTTTGCCACAAGAGGGTCTTTCACCTGCTCTATGTCAAAGTTGAAATATTCCTTGAGCACATAGTTTACCTTCAGCTCCAGTATTTCCTCTATGTGTCTTTCCGTTGCAAGGTTGTTGCGGAAATTGAAGGTGTCGATGGGCAGGAAAGCCTCTTCGAGGATGTGTAGGCGCCGCTTCATCTCCTCATAGCGGGTCTTCACGTCCTTCTTCTGCCTAACGCCGTCGGCATTGGTCTTGGTGAGTTCGAAGTCGCCGGTGAGTATGGCTGGAGGCAACAGCTTTAGCAAGCCGTCACGGGCAATGTCTATGGTCAGCTCTTCCTCGTCGAGGTTCATGACATCAGCAGTGTAGTTGCGGTAGAACGTGCCGCGGTGGCGGACGGTCCACAACAACTCCAACTCTGGGTAAAGATGCCCGAGAAGCATTTCTGCACTTACCTCTTTGTTCATATCTCAACGTATATTATTCTGTTGTTTTCTTCTTTTATTCTGATTATGTCGTGTGGCGGTATGCCAAGATCGCGCAGCGTCAGATGTTTATGGGGGAAGTCGCTGTCGATGATAGTGTATTCATTTTGGTAGAATGCGCCGGAGAGCTTGTATCGCAACGTGGGGTGACTTTCCATGAAGTCTTCCACTGAGTGTGCCGCGCACATCACGTCGGTCCTTCGGTCGGTTTCCCTCTCCACTATGTGGTCAACGAAGGGGTCGTTGAGCAACAGTGTGAAGCCCCTTTGAGTTAGTTCGCCTACGGTGGTCTCAAGACTCAGCCCTTGGCGACGCTCCACTGGTTCCCATGTCTCGTGAAGCGGACAGCCGTCGTCCCAAGCCCTGTGGTCGATGGTGCGTGCCGTAAGATGCTCGCCCTCGTAGTAGAGCATACGCTCACTTGTGGGCATTCCGGCGATTACCTTCACCGCTTCCTGCGCCTGCACCGCTCCTATGATGCTGGCAACGATGGGTGTTGTTGGTGCGTGTCCTGCCTGTTCTTTACGTCGTATTATGCCGGAGCAGGGCATACGGCGTTGCAGTTCCTCCATGCCTATTGGACCGAGACTGCAGGCGTAGCAGTTGTGATGTGGCTTGAACACTCGTGCCGTGCCTTCCAACTCTATTATGCCGCCGTCTATCCATGTCTTCCCTGCCCTGAGGCAGAGTCGCTGGATGCAATATCGTGCCCATCGGCTATCGACACATCCCACCACGACATCGGCTTTTCTGAAAAGCCCAAGCCCAACGTCGAAGGCAACGTTTCCAAACACCGTTTCCACTTCAACGTCGGGACTTATATCTTACATTCGCCTTGCGACAACGTCAACTTTCCTCTCGCCCACGTCGCTTGTCCGAAACAATATGGAACGGGTGAGATTGCCAATTTCCACATGGTCGAAGTCAACTACGGTGAAATGCCTGACCCCCATCAGCACAAGATTTTTCAGTACCTCGTTGCCCAAGGCACCGCAGCCAATCACCATTACGCGTCCGTGGCGTAGTTTCCCGTTGTCTATCTCCAATCTTTCAATTCTTTTACTTTCGAGTGCAAAGATACAATAAAAGGAATACAATACAAAATAAAAGTCGAAAAACTTTTATTTTTATTCCTCCATTTTTAGAGTTGAACCGATAGGATTGCCGTCAGCATCGCGATTGACACCATCTTCCTTTGCCTTCTCACGCAGATAGCGCTGAAATGCGTTCTCAACTTCCTCCTTCTTCTGTGTAGTCAGCTTCACGCGTATGTCGTCGTACTGTTTCATCAGACCCTCCATCACGTCTTTAGCCTCGTCTATTGCCTCTGGTTTCTCACCAACGCAGACCTTCATCAGTTCGGAGGTGTATTTCACCTTCATCTGCTCGTGCCGTCCCTTGCATTTGTAGTCGAGAGCGTCGATGGCAGTAAGGAGCGTCTTGCGGTATTCCTTCGTCACTGTCGGCATGGTGAGCCTTATGAACTTCAGCTGTGGACTATCGTCGTCCTCAACACCTTCAATCTCATCAATTTTCTCCACCGAGATTTTAAACTCAGGGTGAATCTTGAACATTCCTGTTATCAGCACAGTGATGAACGCTGGATCAATGGGGTAGAGGTCTATCTTGTCGTCGTCGTCCTTCTGGTCGTGAATGAACACTCGCGCCATGTCCTCCATACGGTATTTCTTCTCGTCAATCCTTTCCTCGAAGCCCAGCAGCGACGAGGGGTCTGCCTTAACGCAGAGCTGAGC
>CALZDK010000151.1 GCA_945637645.1 uncultured Prevotella sp. | reverse complement strand
AAGATTCCAGCCGACGTGATACACTTCGACACGGGATGGTTTGGAGTTGACTGGCAGTGCGACTACCAGTTTGCCGCCGACCGCTTTGCCGACCCAGTGGCAATGATGAAAAAGATGCGCGCCGACGGTTTCCATGTCTGTCTCTGGCAATTGCCTTATTTCACTCCGAAGAACAAATTCTTTGGCGAACTGCTCGATGGCGACATGGCGGTAAGGAACGCCTGCGGATCGTCGCCTTACGAGGATGCCGTGCTCGACCTGTCGAATCCAAAGACCGTCAGCTGGTATCAGCAGAAGATTGCAGGGCTCGTGAAGCAGGGCGTGGGAGCCATAAAGTGCGACTTCGGCGAGGCTGCGCCTCTCGACGGTTTTTATCATAGCGGACGTGGAGGACTCTACGAGCATAACCTCTACCCGCTGCGCTACAACAAGGCTCTCTGGGAGGCTGTGAAGGCAAACTCCGCCGACAACGAAGGAGTGATATGGGCGCGTAGTGCATGGGCTGGTTCACAGCGTTATCCTCTGCATTGGGGTGGCGACGCTGCCACGACGAACACTGGCTTCATAGGCGACCTGCGAGGTGGACTCTCGTTTGGTCTCAGCGGATTCTCGTTCTGGAGCCACGACATCGGAGGCTTCGTCACCGAGACACCCGAAGACCTGTATCGCCGCTGGCTTCCCTTCGGTTTCCTGTCGAGCCACAGCCGTGCCCACGGTGCACCTCCAACGGAGCCATGGCTCATCAGCAAAGGCTTGACAGACGCCTTCCGTGAGAGTGCTGAACTGAAATACAAACTTATGCCTTACGTCTATGCCCAGGCAAAGGACTGCTCGGAGCGTGGCCTGCCAATGCTACGCGCCCTGCTCGTGGAGTTCCCCGACGACCCAGGCGCATGGCTGGTTGAGGACGAGTATATGTTCGGATCGCAGATTCTCGTGGCACCGCTGCTTGAGAGCGGCACGTCGAGAATGTGCTACCTGCCGGCAGGAAAGTGGATTGACTATCAATCCGGAAAGGTTTATGAAGGTGGCTACCGCAACATTGCAACAGGAAAGATACCTTGCGTAATCCTCGTTCGCGACGGAAGCATCATACCACACGCACCGCTTGCACAGCGCACCGACCAGATACGCTGGGACAAGATAGAGATGAAACACTTCCGTTCTGCCGACAACGTGAAGTGCAGCGGAATAGTTTATCGTCCAGGCGACGAGAAGATAGAAATCGTAAAATGACAGAATCGCCCATACTCGCACTCCAGCAACAACGCATGTTACTGGAGATTGAATACAATGTCGATAAGGAAGAACACCGCCGACAGATGGAAGCCAAGGGTCTTGAACGCTTGGCAAAGAGAGGCGACGTGTGGCTCAACGTGCGTTTCAGCCGTAGCTTCTACAACTCTCTCAACCAACTCTCGGTGGAAATAGTGCGGACACAAGACAACGACATTGAACACAATTTCGAGTTTGGGCGACCTGTATATATCATCTTAATTGAAAAACAGAACGACAAAAACGGGAAGAAGACAAAGTCGATAAACGGGACGGTAAGCTACGTGGATGGAGACAGGATGGTGGTCACTGTGCCCGACGGAACCGACACCGTGGGAATGCAGACAGCGGCATCTCTCTATGTGCAGCTTGGTTTCGACGAGACAACCTACAGGCTTATGTTTGAAGCACTCGACCGCACCATCGGAGCACGTGGGCGACTTGGCTATCTGCGCGACCTCTTCTACAGCAGCCAGAAAGCTGAAACCTTCACTTTCGCGCCGCTCAGTTTCCCGTTCCTCAACGTGTCGCAGGAAAGGGCAGTGAACGAAGTGTTGAGGGCAAAGGACGTGGCGGTGGTTCACGGACCTCCTGGAACAGGAAAGACCACCACGCTCGTTGAGGCTATCTACGAGACCTTGCGACGCGAGAACCAGGTCCTCGTTTGTGCGCAAAGCAATATGGCTGTCGATTGGATTTCGGAAAAACTCGTTGACAGGGGGATTAATGTCTTGCGCATCGGCAATCCTACAAAGGTGAACGACAAGATGCTGTCCTTCACCTACGAACGGCGCTTCGAGAGTCATCCCGACTATCCGCAACTCTGGGCAATAAGGAAAAGCATACGCCAGTTGCGCGCCAACCGCAAGCGCGGCGACCACAGTTTCCACCAGAAGTTGGAACGGCTGAAGGAACGCGAGACAGAACTCGAACTGCGCATACGCAACCAACTATTCCGCGAGGCGCGCGTAATAGCCTCCACGCTTGTGGGCAGCGCCAACCGCCTGCTCGACGGAATGAAGTTTGGAACCCTGTTCATCGACGAGGCGGCACAGGCACTTGAGGCGGCTTGCTGGATTCCGATGCGTCGTGCCACAAGAGTGATACTTGCAGGCGACCACTGCCAGTTGCCTCCGACAATAAAAAGTGTTGCCGCGATGAAAGGCGGCTTGGACAAGACGCTGATGCAACGCATTGTGGAACGAAAGCCCGAAGCGGTAACACTGTTGAAAATGCAATACCGTATGAACGAAGCCATCATGCGCTTCTCTTCCGACTGGTTCTACCACGGAGAAGTGGAAGCGGCACCGATGGTGAAATATCGCGGAATACTCGACCTCGACAAGGCGATAGAATGGAAAGACACGTCGGGCGACACTTCGCACGAGCAATTCGTGGGCGACAACTTCGGACGCATAAACAAAGAGGAAGCCCAACTGACACTGCTCACCCTTGCGGAGTATTTTGTGCGAATAGGCAGGCAAAGAATAATTGACGAGCGAATAGACGTGGGAATAATCTCGCCCTATCGTGCACAGGTGCAATACCTGCGCCACCTGATAAAGAAGACCGACTTCTACAAACCTTTCCGAAAGATAATCGCCGTGAATACTGTTGACGGATTCCAAGGACAGGAACGCGACATCATCGTGATTTCAATGGTGAGAAGCAACGAGGAAGGGCAGATAGGATTTTTGCGAGACCTGCGACGCATGAATGTGGCAATAACGAGGGCAAGGATGAAACTCATCATCCTTGGCGACTCTGCCACTCTCACACGGCATCCGTTTTATCGTCGTCTGAAAGAATATATAGACAGTTTGAGTGAAATAAAATAAAAGTCAATCATTATGGACCACACCTTATATATATATAATACGGCGCTTTGGACAATGACAGTAATGGCTGTCTTCGTCTTCGTTGCCCTTTACTTTGTGAAGGCAGGATATGGAATGTTCCGCACAAAGGCTTGGGGATGGTCGATAAGCAACAAGGTGGCATGGGTGCTGATGGAGGCTCCGGTGTTCATCGTGATGCTATGGATGTGGGCAAGCAATGGGGCGACAACAGCCTTGCCGGCTTTCCTCGCCTTCCTGCTTTTTGAGCTGCATTATTTCCAGCGGTCGTTTGTTTTTCCTCTTCTGATGAAGGGAAAGAGCCGTATGCCTGTTGCAATAATGTTGATGGGCATCACGTTTAATGTCATCAACGGCGTGCTGATAGGCAAGGGGCTCTTCTCGTTTCCGCCGTCTTGCTTCAACGAGGGTGCGGCGTTCTTGCTTCGTCCGCTGTCGATCTTGGGCATAGCAATATTCTTCCTTGGCATGGGCATCAACCTGCACTCCGACCACGTAATCCGCCATCTGCGCAAACCAGGCGACACCAACCACTATCTGCCCTCCAAGGGACTTTACCGCTATGTCACCTCAGCCAACTATTTCGGCGAACTTGTGGAATGGACAGGTTTCGCTCTCTTCACCACGATACCTGCCGCTTGGCTCTTCGTAATATGGACGGCGGCCAATCTCGTTCCGCGCGCCGCTGCCATACACAAGCGCTACCGCGAGGAATTTGGCGCCGCTGTGGGTACAAGAAAACGTGTTATCCCTTTCATCTATTAAAGGCATATATGAGAGAAAGTCTTATTTATATAGAAGGAGAAGGGTTGAGAAGTGGCATAAAGGAAAGCCACAACCGCCGACTTAAGGGACATGACTACAGTGCCCCGGGTGCATATATGCTCACAATAGTGACAGAAGGCAGGATACCGGTATTTGGAGCAATAGAGGGAAACATTAGGGCGGAAAGAATGTCGAAAGACTGGCCTCACATTAATCTCTCACCACTTGGAAAGGCTGTATTTGAAGAAGAAGCACAGAAAATCACAAAGAGTTATCCTATGGTGGAATTATGGCGCTTCACTATCATGCCAGACCATATCCACATGATTATTTATATAAGGAAGAGACTGCCGGAAGGCAGGACTCTGGGGAATATTGTTGCTGGCTTTAAGGGCGGCTGCAGCAGGGCTTGGTGGCGGCTACAGGAGAAGGGGGAAATGCCACTTGTTGCTAACACAACAAGCACAGGAACTGCTAACACAACACCAACAGCGC
>CALZDK010000150.1 GCA_945637645.1 uncultured Prevotella sp. | reverse complement strand
GACCGCTACTATCTCTACCGCAGCCACTGGCGAACTGACGACCACACAATCCATGTACTGCCCCACTGGACATGGCCTGGGCGTGAAGGCAAGGTGACTCCAGTCTATTGCTATACAGACGCCCCGGAGGCAGAGCTGTTCGTCAACGGCAAGAGCCAAGGACGCATCAGTCACAATAAAGAAAGCCGCCTCGACCGTTTCCGCCTGCGTTGGAACAACGTAAAATACCAGCCGGGAGAACTGCGTGTTGTTGCCTACAATGCCGACGGCTCAGTAATGGGTGAAACCAAAGTGAAGACAGCAGGCGAACCCGCTGCGCTGCAGCTCGACGTGGAATGTCCCTCGTCGGACGACAACACGCTCAAGGCTGATGGTTCCGACCTCGCCTACATCACCGTGAGTCTCACCGACAAGGCAGGCACATTCTGCCCAACCCTCGACGACGACATAACTCTGTCGGTGGAAGGAGCAGGAACATTCGAGGCAGCCTGCAACGGCGATGCCACCTCGCTGCAGTCTATGCGCGAGCCAACGATGAAACTATTCAGCGGCAAGGCTGTCTTCGTGGTGCGCAGCACTAAGGATAGCGGCACGATAAAGGTCACCGCAACCGACAAGAAACGCAACCTGCAGAAGACCATTTCCCTGCAGTCAAGATAATGAGGCCAAAGGGTCAGGAACTTTCGGCAATAGAAAAACATTGAGAATATAGGTATAAATTGAATTAAAAAAAGCAAGGATGAAAAAATTATTATTAGTCCTGTTTCTTACACTGTTCACAGCGACGGTAAACTTCGCACAGTCTATGAGCGACGAAGCTGTCATGGAATACGTGAAAGCCGGTGTGAAACAAGGAAAGACACAGAAGCAGCTTTACCAGGAACTGCTTATTAAGGGTGTCACCAAAGAACAATTGCTGCGTATAAAGGAAAAGTACGAACAGCAACAGAGCGAGGCAAAGACAATAAAAGGAAATGCTGATGTAGATACACAACGCGTCAATCCTGAGAAGCGCGACGACGTTGCATCCGCACAAGACGACAACAAGCAGCAGGCTGCTCCGGAGGGTGGGATACAAGTCTTCGGACGCGACATCTTCCGTAACAGCGACCTCACTTTTGAGCCAAGCATGAACATAGCCACACCCACCGACTACCGTCTCGGTCCGGGCGACCAAGTAGTGATAGAGGTATGGGGAGCCAGCGAGGCAAACATCACACAAAAGGTCACTCCCGACGGCTATATCTCCATTCCGGACATCGGTCCTGTGGCTGTCAACGGACTCACCGTTCAGGCTGCGAGTGAAAGGATAAGGGGCAAGCTAAGCAAGATATACTCCGGAATGAAGACCGCTAACGTTGACCTAAGCACCAACGTGAAGGTAAGCCTCGGACAAATCCGCACCATACAGGTGAACATCATGGGCGAGGTGGCACGTCCAGGAACCTATGCCCTCTCGTCTTTCAGCACCGTGTTCCACGCCCTCTACAAGGCTGGCGGCATCAGCGAGCTCGGTAGCCTCCGCAACATCAAGGTTGTACGCGGCGGACGCACAGTGGCAACGGTGGATGTCTATGACTACATCATCAACGGTCGCTCCCATTCCGACATTCGCCTTCAGGAAGGCGACGTCATACTTGCCAGCCCATACGATGCCCTCGTGCTCATACAAGGCAAGATTAAGCGTCCGATGTACTACGAGATGAAGAGTTCTGAGTCTGTTCTCACACTCATCAACTATGCCGGAGGCTTCACCAACGACGCCTACTCTTCGGCAGTTACCGTGGAGCGCAACAACAACAAGGAGAAAACCATCTGCACCGTCGATGACATGAACTACGGTGTGTTCAAGGTGAAGGATGGCGACATAGTAAGCATAGGCGCAATTCTCGACCGTTACGACAACCGCGTTGAGATAAAAGGTGCCGTATATCGTCCAGGCTTCTATGCCATGGGCAAGGACATCAGCACCGTGCGCGACCTCATACAGAAAGCCGACGGACTGCTCGACGACGCGTTCACCAATCGTGCCGTTCTCCACCGCGAGAATCCCGACAAGACCCTTGAGGTGATTTCCGTCAACACCAAGGGTATTCTCAACGGCACTGAGCCAGACATTCTGCTGCAGAAGAACGACATCCTCTTCATCCCGAGCATCTACGACCTTGAGGCAAAGGGAACGCTTGAGATTGTTGGCGAGGTGTTCTCACCAGGCGTGTTCCCATACGCTGCAAACACCAAGCTCGAAGACCTCATAATCATGGCTGGCGGACTGACAGAGGCGGCATCCACAGTGCGCGTTGATGTTACACGCCGTCTCAACGACGCCAAGAGCACAAAGAAGACAAAAGACATCTCCAAGACTTTCTCCTTCAGTGTGAAAGACGGTTTCGTGGTTGAGGGAGAACCGGGATTCATTCTTGAGCCTTACGACCAGGTCTTCGTGCGTCGTTCACCAGGCTACTCGCAGAAAATCAACGTAACAATAAATGGCGAGGTTGAGTTTGAAGGCAACTATGCCCTCAATGTCCGCAACGAGCGTCTTTCCGACGTAATAAAGCAGGCTGGTGGACTTACAGAGTTTGCCTACCTCGAGGGAGCACGACTTGAGCGCCAGCTCACCTACGAGGAATATCTTCAGGCAAAGGAACTTATGGCAATGATTACCAGCAACAACAAGGTTGAGGGCAACGACTCCATCGTGGTGCCTGAGGTTACGCGAACCTATCCCGTGGGTATCGACCTCGTGGAGATAATGAAGAACCCACACTCCGAGATCGACCCTGTTCTCCAAGACGGTGACGTTGTTATCATTCCACAACTGATGACAACCGTGAGCGTATCTGGTTCGGTGAGGAAGCCAAACACCGTTGTTTATAACCCAACAATGAAACTGAAGGACTACATCAGCGAGGCTGGTGGATATGCCGAGCGTGCCCGAAAGAGCGGAACATTCATTCTCTACCCCAACGGTCATATCAAGGAGTTAGGCAAAAGTGCCAGTGCCAAGGAAATCATCGGAGGTTCGAAAATCATTGTACCACAAAAGGCAAAGAGCCAGTGGAACATCGGAACCACACTTTCCACTGTCACTACATCTGTGTCAATGCTCGCCGTTATTGCCTCACTCATCAACACTCTTAAATAGTAGCAGCTTATGAACAAGGAAGAAATAAAGCAAGTGCTTCAGGAAATAGAGAAAGAGAAGAATGTTGAGGCTGTGGAGGAGTCAAGCATCGACTGGCAGGACCTCCTGTCCAAGGCATGGAAAGGAAAGAAATTCATCATCACTGTCACGGTGGTTTTCATGTTCCTCGGACTCATCAGCGCCCTCACCATGACAAGGATCTATACCTCAAAGGTGACTCTCGTGCCTGAGCTTGGCAAGTCAACGTCGTCCTCCCTTAGCAGCATCAGCAGCATGCTCGGTCTTGGAGGCATGACAATGGGAAGCTCCGCCGATGCCTACCACGTCACTGTCTATCCAGAGGTAGTAGCCTCCACACCTTTCGTTGCCAAGATGTTCGACATGCGTGTGACAGACCCCAAGAACGGCATAGACACCACACTCATTGGCTATCTTTCCCGTGAACGTTTTTCCATTGGTAATGTCATTGGCTACGTCACCAAGCCCATTTTTTCACTCTTCTCCAACAAGGAAGAAGAAACGAAAGGCAACGAGCTTAACCTGTTCCATCTCACTAAAGAGCAAGACCGCATAGTGAAGACCATGAACAAGGCAATACAGGTGGATGTTGACAAGAAAACAGGAGAGACCACAATCCAGGTCACCATGGACAATCCCGTAATTGCCGCCACAGTGGCAGAC
This sequence comes from uncultured Prevotella sp., assembly GCA_945637645.1. Classification (GTDB taxonomy): domain Bacteria; phylum Bacteroidota; class Bacteroidia; order Bacteroidales; family Bacteroidaceae; genus Prevotella. The sequence goes on along the minus strand of CALZDK010000150.1, from coordinate 576 downwards.
ACCGTATGCAAGCACTTGCGCGAATACATAGTGGAATACCGCACACGCAAAGCCCGCGAGGATCTTGAGAACTACAAGAAGATTGCCGACGAGAGCTATCAGCGGTACCTAAAGGCGAGCAAGGCCTACGCCTACTATCAGGACCACAACCGCGGACTAATACTCAATGCCGTCATCTCCGAGGGTTCACGTCTCTCCAACGAGCTCCAGATTGCCTCACAGCTCTATCAGCAGATGAAGTTGCAGGCAGAGATGGCGCGTGGCAAGGTAATCGACGAGAAACCTGTCTTTGCCATCATACAACCCGCCACAGTGCCCCTATTGCCACAAAACAGCCGTGCCAAGGTTCTCCTCATCTGGACTTTCGTAGGCTTTGTCCTCTCCTGCGCCTGGGTGCTCTATGGAAAGGAATATTGGCAGAAAGGCAAGACTATGCTGAACGAGATAAAGTCGAAAGCCTGACAATATCGTCACCGTAGTTTGTAATTATGGCACAGATGTCGCTGGCACTCTACACTCTACATCATTTAGGGATAAACCCCACTGTTTCAAGCAGTTGCAGAATGTAGAGTGCCT
>CALZDK010000149.1 GCA_945637645.1 uncultured Prevotella sp. | reverse complement strand
AACTTGTCAACTCGTTAACTATTCGCAAGTTAACAACTTGCGAAACTTAAATAATAGAAAAAATGGGATTCTTAAGTTCACTGTTCGGAGGCAATAAAGAGGCCTCTGAGGAAAAAAGACTCGAAGACGAGGCAAAGAGCTTCGACAGATTGAAATACGATGGGGTGAAGGCTGTCAGGACAGGACAATATGTCATTGCCATAAAATGCCTAAAGGCAGCCCTTGAAATAAACGACGACCTGGAGACGAGAGACTATCTCGCCCAGGCTCTCGTGCGCAACGGTGAGCTTCTGCCAGCCTACGAGCAACTGCAGAAACTTGCCGAGGCACAGCCCGACAACCAAGCCATTTTTGAGCAGATGGCAAACGTGGCATATATGATGGAGGACTATGTGGCAATGTCGCATGCTTGCGAGAAGGCAATACTGATAGACAACACCAACCCTCGCGTACATTATTTATATGCTAAGGCATGTATAGGTCAGGAAGATATGATAAACGCCATAGCCATGCTGACAAAGGCAATAGCACTGAAGCCAGACTTTGCCGATGCCTATCTCTTGCGCGGACAAACACTGCTGGGAATGGGCGACCGAAAGGGTGCACGAGAGGATATGGAGCACCTGCTTGCCGACTATCCGGAACAGGAGGATGTGCTGATGCTGAAGGCACGCATAGAAAGGGCAGAGGGAAAGGCCGACGAGGCAATAGTAACCTACACAAAGGTGACCGACGTGAATCCGTTTGCCATCGAGGCGTTCAAGGAACGCGGTCAGGTGAAATATGACAAGGGCGACATGGCAGGAGCAAAGGAAGACCTGCAGAAGGTGCTTGAAATAGACCCAGACAGGGCGGCAGACATCAGTGGAGAATACTCCGCAGAAGGCATTGAGCACAAGGTGAGAAAGGCCTACAGCAACATAAATCCGCTCGGACTGTAAGAAAAATAAGCACAAAAATGAAAAAAAGTAGCTTTTTATTTGTCTATTTCAAAGAAAAGTTATAATTTTGCACCGAAAAAATAAACAATAAATAAAACAAGAAAAGTTATGAATCGCATTTACGCACCTTTCTATTACTTCTATTTCTACTTTGCAAGGAATTGTGAAGCGGGAAGTTGCGTGTAGATTTCAACTTATGACAAAGGTAAATCAAACAATGAGATAAAGATTTGCATCAAGGTCCCGCTCCATCAAAGATGAGGCGGGGCTTTTGGTAAATAAAAACTTTGAGTAATGAATTAAAAAAAATATTGAAGAGGTGAAAAGAATAGCAATACAAGGAATGATAGGGTCGTTCCACGACATAGCTGCCCACCAGTATTTCGAGGGCGAACAGTTGCAGCTCATCTGCTGCGACACCTTCGAGGAGGTGTTCGAAAACGTAAAAAAAGACCCTACTGTAATTGCAATGACTGCCATCGAGAACACTATAGCCGGAAGTTTGTTGCACAACTATGAGTTGCTGCGCGATTCGGGACTGGCGGTGGTGGGAGAACACAAACTGCATATCTCACACTGTATCTGTTGTCTGCCCGACGACGACTGGGAGACGATACAGGAGGTCCACTCTCATCCTGTGGCTCTGATGCAGTGCCGCAACTTCCTCTCAAAGCATCCCAACATGAAGGCGGTGGAAAGTGACGACACTGCCGGCTCGGCAAAATATATCAGCGACAACAGCTACAAATGCCAGGGATGGGCTGCCATCTGCAGCAGCACGGCGGCAAGACTCTACGGACTGAAGGTGCTCGAGGACAACATAGAGGACAACAAGCACAACTTCACACGCTTCCTCGTGTCGTCGAATCCCATGAAGGCAGACTTCCTCCGTCCGCTCGAGAAGACTAACAAGTCGAGCTTGGTGTTCTCTCTGCCACACGAGGAAGGATCGCTGTCGCAGGTGCTCAGCATCCTGACTTTCTATAAGATAAACCTCACGAAGATACAGTCGCTGCCCATCATAGGACACGAGTGGGAATATCTGTTCTACGTGGATGTGACCTACGACAACCTGACACGCTACAGGCAGAGCATCGACGCTATAATCCCTTTAACAAAAGAACTAAAGATATTGGGTGAATATGTGTCAAAATAACCCGAAGCTATTTGAATAAAAAAAATAAAAGATTAAGAAACAAAGTTCGTATGAAAGAAGATATAAAACCAGCAGAGCGACTGTCGCTCGTCAGCGAATACTACTTCAGCAGGAAGCTGAAAGAGGTGGCACAGATGAATGCTGAAGGCAAGGACGTGATAAGCCTTGCCATCGGTAGCCCAGACATGCCGCCATCGGAAAAGACAATAAGTAAACTGTGCGAGGTGGCACAGCGTCCCGACAGCCATGGCTACCAGATTACCATGGGCATACCAGAGCTCCGCCAGGCAATGGCAGACTTCTACAAACGCTGGTATGACGTTGACCTCGACCCGTCCAAGGAAATACTGCCTCTCATAGGCTCGAAGGAGGGAATCCTTCATGTGACACTCGCTTTCGTCAATCCTGGCGAAGAGGTGTTGGTGCCTAATCCTGGCTATCCCACATACACGTCGCTGAGCAAGATTCTCGGTGCCAAGGTGGTGAACTACGACCTTATGGAGGAGAACGGATGGCAACCTGATTTCAACCAGTTGGAGAATATGGACCTGAGCCGAGTGCGACTGATGTGGACCAACTATCCCAACATGCCAACAGGCGGCAACGCACGGATGGAGACCTACAGAAAGCTGGTGGATTTCGCACGCCGACATAACATCGTGGTTGTGAACGACAATCCATACTCGTTCATTCTCAACAAACAACCGATGTCGCTGCTTCAGGTGGAAGGGGCAAAGGACTGCTGCATAGAGTTCAACTCAATGTCGAAAAGCCACAACATGCCAGGTTGGCGTGTGGGAATGTGTATTGCAAACTCTACATTCATAAGCTGGATTCTGAAGATAAAGAGCAATATCGACAGCGGTACGTTCCGTGGCATACAGTTGGCTGCTGCTGAGGCATTGGCTAACGATGATGAGTGGCACCACGAGGCAAACATTGAGACCTACGCACGTCGCCGCCAGTATGCAGAGCAGATAATGGACATTCTCGGCTGCACATACGACAAGAATCAGGTGGGAATGTTCCTCTGGGGAAAAATACCGGAGAAGTATGCCGACAGCGAGGAACTCACGGAGCTTGTGCTCCACAAGGCGAGGGTGTTCATTACCCCAGGCTTCATCTTCGGCAGCAAGGGACAACGCTACATCCGCATATCGCTCTGTGCAAACGAGAGCGTCTTCGCCGCCGCGTTGCAAAGAGTGAGAACTTGCGAAACTCAAATACTTTAGAATAAAAAATTAAAACATTGACATATATGGAATTAGAACTTGAAAAACTTTCGTTGCCAAGCGACAACGAACGACCATTTGTGATAGCAGGACCATGCTCCGCAGAAACTGAGGAGCAAGTGATGACAACAGCCCGCGACTTGGCTGCCAAGGGTTGCCACATGTTCCGCGCAGGTGTGTGGAAGCCACGCACAAAACCAGGAGGATTTGAGGGTAATGGCGAGGTCGCACTGCCATGGATGAAGCAGGTGAAGGAGGAGACAGGCATGTTGGTGTCAACAGAAGTGGCTACTCCGGAACATGTGGAGCTGGCACTGAAATATGGCATTGACATTCTGTGGGTTGGTGCCCGCACTTCTGCCAATCCTTTCGCCATGCAGGCTCTTGCCGACTCGCTGAAGGGTGTTGACGTTCCAGTGTTTGTTAAGAACCCCGTGAATCCTGACCTTGAGCTTTGGATTGGAGCTATGGAGCGTATCAACCAGGCAGGAATAAAGAAATTGGGAGCCATTCACCGTGGTTTCTCAAGCTACGACAAGAAGATTTACCGCAACTCCCCAATGTGGCAGATTCCTATCGAGCTCCACCGCCGCATTCCTGACCTGCCAATCATCTGCGACCCTTCACACATCGGCGGACGCCGTGAACTCATTGCACCACTGTGTCAGCAGGCAATGGACCTCGGTTTCGACGGCCTTATCGTTGAGAGCCATTGCAATCCCGACTGCGCATGGAGCGACGCCAAACAGCAGGTTACACCAGACGTGCTCGACTATATCCTCTCGCTCCTCGTGGTACGCAGCGAGACACAGACCACTGAAGGCATCACACAACTCCGTCACCAGATTGACGATCTCGACAACCAGCTGATGGACCTCCTCTCCAAGCGTATGCGCGTGTGTCGTGAGATAGGTCAGTACAAGAAAGAGCACAACATGACCATTCTCCAGGCCGCCCGCTACAACGAGATATTGGAGAAGCGTGGTGCCCAAGGCTCACTCTGCGGAATGGCACCAGAGTTCGTTGCCAAGGTGTTTGAGCTGATACACGAGGAAAGTGTTCGCCAGCAGATGGAAATAAT
>CALZDK010000148.1 GCA_945637645.1 uncultured Prevotella sp. | reverse complement strand
AATCCACTCGCTCGTCGGCGATATAATAGAATATCGCCTTGTTGCAGTCGCCCTGATATTCCACATCACCAATTTTCATCTGTAATCCGAGATCCTTGGCTATCTGTCGGCTCTGTATCATTGTTCCGTGCTCGCGGCTCTTTGCCTCATGGTATTTCTCCATATCCACGGGGCGCGCTATGCGGTAGATGCGCTTGATGTCGTCGGCAGATTTTAGGTTTGCTTTCTTTATCTGTTTTTTCACAAGGCGTCCTGTAAGTGTCACCACGCCGATGTCGTGCCCGGGACTTGCCTCCACAGCCACTATATCTCCCTTCTTCAGGTCGATATTGTTCGTGTTGTGGTAGTAGCCCTTTCGTGTGTGCTTGAACTGCACCTCCACGAGGTCAGTAGATTCCGCATTTCCTGGCACGTCGGCAAGCCAGTCGTAGGTATTGAGCTGCTTGTCCTGTCGCCCAATGGCTCTCCTGCAGAGTCCTCTGTCGCCGTCACAACATATTTTAAACTCGTTTTCTTTGTTCATCTTTTGTATATGTATATCGTTTCAATTTTCTTATTTTTTCTGCAAAAGCAGGATTATCATCCTCAGCGCGAGATCGAAGAAGACAATCTTGGCGTTGGCGTTTTGTTTTATGTCGCGCTGCACTTTCTCCGCCAGTTCTGTCATCTCTATCACATTCGTCTCGTTCACGAAGCGTGCGAACTTGCTTGCGAAGGCTTCTTCCTGCTCGTTCATGTAGTTGAGCTCAGGGTCGCCGAAATTATACATGAAGTTCTCCCTTGTCAGCCGCATGAAGTAGTTGATGAAGCGTTTCTGTTTCTCCCTGCCGTAGCCCTGCATCTGCTCACTCCATTTCTTCAGCTCCCGTATGTTACGCTGGTAGGCGAGCCTCATCAGCTGTTGGTAGTCGGCAAGGAAACCGGCATTCTCGCTGTCGTTCTCCAGTTCCCTCACCGCCGTCAGCCAGCTGCCGTTAGATAGTCGAGCCAGTCGCATGGCTGTCTCGCTTCCTAAGCTGTATCGTGTGGCAAGCGCCGTGGCTATGCTTTCAGTGTCTGTGCGTCTTATGTCAATTCGCTGGGTTCGGCTGCGTATAGTCTCGAGGAGTTTGTCGGGTTCCTCGCTCACCATTATGAACACCGTACCCTGTGGCGGCTCCTCAATGAGTTTGAGCAATTTGTTGGCGCACTCTATGTTCATTCTCTCAGGTAACCAGATTATCGATACCTTGTAGCCTCCCTGACTTGACTTCAGGCTCAATTTCCTCACCAGTGCGTCGCTCTCGCCTGCAGTGATTATTGCCTGCTGGTTGTCGGCCCCTATGGCTGTCATCCACTGGTCCATGCTGAAGTACGGACCTTCCTGGAGCATTGTGTGCCATTCCCGAGCGAAATCGTCGCTCACTGGCTTGTGTTCTGTGCCCATAGAGGGCAGCTTTATCGTCGGATATGAAAAATGTAGGTCGGGATGTTCCCATTTCTTCAACATACGGCATTGTGGACAGGTTTCGCAAGCCTCGTCCTCCTCGGTGTGGTTGCGGCAGAGAAGATAGTTGGCAAAGGCAAGAGCAAGAGCCATCTTTCCACTGCCTTGCGGTCCGCAGAGCATCATGGCGTGCGGCAGGCGTTCCTCACGGACCATCTGAGTTAGCCTTGCCCATGCGTCCTTTTGTCCTATAACGTCACCTTTCCTCATTTCTTTCCTCACATTCCTAACCTCATCTTTATAGCAACTGCCTTGCCACCTCAGCCACAGAGTTGACAGCCGAGACAGTGTAGAAGTGGATATTGTTCACACCATGTGCATAAAGCTCGCGGCACTGGGCGACAGCCCATTCCACTCCGAGTCGTTGTGCCTCCTCGTCGGTCTTGCACCTCACCGCCTCCGATGCCAGTTCCTGCGGAATGTCGCAATGGAAAGTCTTCGGCACAACGGTGAGTTGACTTAGCTTTGCGAAAGGTTTTATTCCTGGTATTATGGGTATAGTGATTCCCATGGCACGGGCTTTCTCCACAAACTCAAAGTATTTCTTGTTGTCGTAGAAAAGCTGTGTCACGGCATAGTCCGCACCCAAGTCCTGTTTCTCCTTAAGATACATCAAGTCCATCTCAAGATTTGGCGCTTCCTCGTGTTTCTCGGGATAGCATGCAACACCGAAGTCGAACTTCTCACCAGGACATTTTATCGGTGTGCCGTCGGCAAAAAAACCCTCGTTGAAGCGGTTCACCTGGCGAATAAGATCCGTAGTGTGCTCGTGTCCGCCCGGTGTGGGAACAAAACGGCTGTCTTCCTTTGCCTTGTCGCCACGGAGCAACAGCAAGTTTGATATTCCCAAAAACTGCAGGTCGAGCAGCTCGTATTCAATATTCTCTATTGTAGCGCCACTGCATATGATGTGTGGCTGTACGGGGATTCCGAATTTGTTCTGTATGGCAGCGGCAATGGCAATCGTTCCAGGACGGCGACGTATGCGCTGACGCTGCAGAAGCCCGTTCTCTAACTGCTTGTAAACGAACTCGCTATGATGTGTAGTGATGTTGACAAAAAGAGGGTTAAACTCCTTCAACTTCTCTATTGTTGCAAAGAGTTTATCAGTGCCGGCACCCTTCAGTGGCGGCAACACCTCAAACGAAAAATGTCTCTCCTCCTTGTCTCTATTTAATAGTTCAATTACTGTCATTGCAATGATATATGTACATTTGGCGACAAAATTACAAAAAAAAATCCAATTCACGCCTTTTTTTCACAAAAAAACGCCAAAAGTTAATATTTCCAGGAATAATCAAGCATAATAGCGAGGGGGCTGAGAGAAATCATCTGTAACACTGTAACGTGTAACACTCCATACAACTATGCGTCTCACGTTATAGTGTTACAGATGAAAAATGGAGCCATGGTAATGAATAAGACATAAGAAATAAGCACTTTTTCGAGCCTATATATTTATATAATAAGGTGGAGATGTTAAAAGTGTGTTAATGTCGAAAAAAAGTTGCCGAAAAGTTTGGAGGATGTGAAATATTGCACTACCTTTGCAGTGTTCTATTAAAGTAGTACACTACTACAGCAATAGGCAAAGAGATAATAAACAAGAATATAAACAATAAAAATGAATACAACTATGAGTACAATTATCACCGTTACGACAATCATGTCAATGTACATGAACCTGACAACCGACGTAGAAAACAGCAAGTTCTGCTACAATGCCGATATAGAAAACGGCCGCGTGAATTCCATCGAGGTTTATGACAACCACGGCAAATACATAACCGCAAACCTCAAGCGCCTCTACACCTACGACGAGCAGAACCGCCTCGTGATGCGTGAGACACTGAAATGGAACAAGAAGAGCAACTCATGGGAGAAGCACAGCTGCCTGGCATACACCTACGACGCAGACGGCTACACCGTAGAGAAGCGCTTCTGGAACGAGACAAGCAACGACTACGCAAAAGCAGAAGAGCGCAACCGCTACATTATCGTTATGGACAACGTGCTGGCAGTGAACAGCTATACTCTGAACAAGGAGAACGGCGACTATGTGATGGCAGACAACATGCTCATCATGGCTCCCGACACAAACCGCCTCATGGCAATGGAATAAAGGAAACAACCTAAAGGAAAGAACAACTATGATTGAAGTAAACAACATCAGTTTCAGATACAAAGGCACGAAGCGAAACATTTTCACCGACTTCAGCCTTAAGCTCGAGGCAAACAACATCTACGGCCTCCTCGGCAAGAACGGAACAGGCAAATCCACACTGCTCTATCTTATCAGCGGACTGCTCCGCCCAAAGACGGGAAACGTCATTATCGACGGCAACGAGGCGACACTTCGCCTTCCAGACATGCTGAAAGAGATATTCATAGTGCCAGAGGAATTCGTACTGCCATCGGTGACTCTCGACACCTACGTAAAGATGAACGAGCCGTTCTACCCACGTTTTTCCCACAACGTGCTGGAAAGCTGCCTCAAGGATTTCGACTTACCTCTCTCTCTTAAATTGAACGAGCTCTCGATGGGACAGAAAAAGAAGGTCTATATGAGCTTCGCACTGGCGGCAGGAACACAATACCTGCTGATGGACGAGCCTACAAACGGCTTGGACATCCCATCGAAGAGCCAATTCCGCAGAGTGATTGCAAACAACATGAGCGACGAGCGCACACTGATTATCTCCACCCACCAGGTACACGACGTGGAGGCACTGCTCGACCACATTCTCATCCTCAGCGAAAGCGACATGCTGCTGAACGCCTCCGTGGCAGACATTTGCGAGAGATACACCTTCGACTACCGCACTCCACAGGAAATGGACGACAGCGTAATCTACGCTGAACCCACACTGCAGGGCAACGCTGTGATGGCAAAGCGCGGCAAGAACGACGAGGAGACACAACTGAACCTCGAACTGCTGTTCAA
>CALZDK010000147.1 GCA_945637645.1 uncultured Prevotella sp. | reverse complement strand
ACTTGTCAACTCGAAAAACTTGTCAACTCGTTAATTGTAACTATGCATACTCCCTTGCGCTGATGGGAGATAGTTGACACCGTACCAACACATTTGCAAAAGGGCAAAGCCCACTATTAGCCAGACATAGGAAATTGCGGATTGGTTGGTGCGGTGGCAACAAAGTCTGCGGTGGGTATAGACGAGATAGGCACACCATGTTGCCGCTGCCCATGTCTCCTTTGGGTCCCAACTCCAATAGCTGCCCCAAGCCTGCTTTGCCCAGAAGCAGCCCGAAAGCATGCCGAAGGTGAGAAACGCCATGCCTATTGCCACAAGGCGGTCGGTGGATGGCAGATAGTCGGCACTATGTCGCCAAAGTCCTGCCACGGCAAGGAGGAAAGCACAGCCGAAAAGACTGTAGGAGAACATATAGACCGTGACATGAGGTACAAACCAAAGGCTTTGCAAGGCTGGCATAAGCGACTGGTCGTGTATCTCCGGATGAACGATGTTTATCACTATGAATACCGTGGCAACAACGAGCGAGAAGACGGGAATGAGCCTGTAGTGCCAACGGCAATAGACTATCCAGCCAGAGAGAATCATAAACAACGAGTACCACAGACGAGTCTCGCCAAGCGTGCGCAATGGCGGACGATTAAGGCTTATCCATAGTCCTCCGATGAATACGGCATATACAACAATACCACAAGCCGTGAGAATCACACTCGCACGGCTAACTCCCTTGCGTCTCCACGCAGCCAACACTGCGCCTGCTGTCCATAGGACGAGTGAGACAAGGGCAAAGGGCAAAAATATTTCCCAAGTCATTTTTATTTTTCAATTTTTCAATCTCTTCATCCTCGCTCCAGCCCCAACAAGCAGGAGGACAAGTCCGGCGAGCATGGGATATTTGCTTGGCTGGCGCGATATCTGCAAGATGCAGTAATAGTCGGCAGCGGAAGGGCCGATGGTGTCGAAACTCATAAGATAGAGATCCTCGCAAAGGCTGATGGAATAGGGACTGTTTACGGCAAGACCGACAGGAACACTGTCCAAGAGCACCGTGGCGGAATACTGCACTGGCGAACCGTCTGCGGGATTGGTGTCTATTTTGAAGTCACGCAGTTGAAGACTGTATGGCAACATTGTCACCCTTCCGTTGCTGTCGTATGCTGTCCGAGTGGCACTGTCCTTAACCACTGCACAACGCAACTCCACGGAGTCTGCCGCTCCAAAGACACCACTGAAAAGAGCGAGCCACAACCCGAAATGAATGAGCAGGAAAGCCGCGTCGCGCCTTGGCTTGAACGATCGAAGCCTGTGGAACACCACGAGGGCAAGATGAAGCAACAGCGTGACGAGCAACGCCACAAAAGGCAACGACGTGGTGAAGTCGAGAAAACCGAGACGGCGTAGAAACAGCATGGCTCCGCCTGTTGCCTCTGCGCCTTGGGGCAGCGAGCCTCCAACTACACTCCACAAGGCTGTCACGGCAAGCAGCTGGCAAGCCATCCGTGGCGAACGGCAAGCCTTTACAAAAGCCTTGTCGCCGGCAGTCCTCTCCACAACAAAGGGGACGACTACAGTAGCCATTCCCAACAGAAGGCCAACGGGAAACGCAAAGAGGCGAACATCCACGTTGCCGAAGACGCTCTGTAGGGCAAGGAGCACCAATATTGTGGTGAACAACCACTTGTTCTGCATAAGATAAGCTTAGTTTTTTGGGTGTAAAGATACGGCTTTTATGGCAAAACACTTAATAAAGTGTCTGTTTTCCATCGTTTTATTAACATTTTTTACTGAGAACACCGCTCTTTTGGAAAATAATGTGTACTTTTGCACGACATTAGAGAATACACGGCATGGTTTTTTCAGACTTGTTTTTCCTTTTTGCCTTCCTGCCAATATTCGTCGTCTGCTATCTCACGGCTGCGGCAGTGGAAAAGGGCAACACGATAAAGAATCTCACGTTGGTGTTCTTCTCCTTGGTGTTCTATGCCTGGGGAGAGCCCACCTATGTGCTGCTGATGCTTGCCTGTGTGGTTGTGAACTACCTGATGGGACTTGCCATCGACAAAGCCCGACGCCACCGGAAACTCGCCCTCGGCATTGGAGTGGCGTGCAACTTGGCTATACTCGCCACGTTCAAGTATCTCGGTTTCTTTGCCACAACACTTTGCGACTGGGGAATCCCGGTGCCCGTGCCGAAAATCTCGTTGCCCATCGGCATCAGTTTCTACACCTTCCAGTCCATTTCCTATCTCGTCGATGTCTATCGCCGCGAGTCGCCCGTGCAGCGGAGGTTCACTGGGCTTTTGCTCTACATATCCATGTTCCCGCAACTCATCGCAGGCCCTATAGTGCGCTACGGCACCGTGGCTGACGAGATATCCAACCGCCACGTGTCCACCGACGACGTGGCAGAGGGCATACAACGGTTCATCATCGGCTTGGCAAAGAAAGTGGTGCTTGCCAACCAACTGTCGGAAATATCCGACCAGCTGCTTGCCAACGGACTTGACGACCTCACCACCGCCGGTGCCTGGATAGGCATCACCGCCTTCACGTTGCAGATCTACTACGACTTCTCTGGCTATTCCGACATGGCAATAGGCATAGGCCGTTGCCTTGGCTTTCACTTCAAGGAGAATTTCAACCATCCCTATTGCTGCCTCTCCATCACCGACTTCTGGCGGCGCTGGCACATCTCGCTCGGCAGCTTCTTCCGCGACTATGTCTATATCCCCATGGGTGGCAACCGCCGACATCAGGCGTGGAACATCATGACAGTCTGGTTTCTCACCGGAATGTGGCACGGCGCAAGCTGGAACTTCATCATCTGGGGAGTGTATTTCGGCGTGATAGTAATGGTGGAGAAACACACCCTCCTGCGCTCACGCTTCCTCCAGCGGCTCACTCCACTGCTGCATGTCTATAGCCTGTTGGTTGTTGTGGCAGGGTGGGGGATATTCTATTTCGACGATTTCCATTCCCTGCGCCTCTTCTTCACTGCCTTCCTCGGCGGCACAGAAGACATCGTGGATTTCGTTGACATAGCAGCCCTCACCGACAATTTCTGGCTCTGGATTGTTGCCCTGCTCTTCTGCATGCCCCTGCGCCATTGGGCAGCGGCTGCTGCAGAAAAGTTGCTGCACAAGAGACAGACAGCATACGACCTTGTGGTGTTCATCTCACGCACCGTCTTCTCCTTGGCTGCCCTCGTCGCCAGCATAGCACTGCTGGTGGGAGCCACCAACAACGCATTCATCTACACCCGATTCTGACCGCTATGAACAGACTCTACATATTCATCATGGCACTGGCTTTCGCCACCGTAGCCTATGTCTTCGCCACTTTTCCGCGCACGGTGTATTCCCCCTTGGAAAAGCGCGACCTCATGAGGTTTCCTGAGTTCTCCTCCCAAGCCCTTGCCTCAGGAGAGTTCACCCGCAAGGTGTCGGCATGGTTCAGCGACAGCGAGCCCTTCCGCGACCATCTTATGGCGGCAAGCCGCGAGCTGAAACACGCCATACGCATCTCACTGGGCGAAGATCAGATTTCCTTCCATGCTTCCAACCATTCGGCAACAGACGACAGTGAAGAAGCAATGGACGAGAAGGAAGGGAAAAAGGGCGACGGACTTGTTGAGGGTTATGAGGGCGACGACGACGGGACTGCGAAGATTGCCAATGCCGGAATACTCATAGTGGGCAGTGGCGACAAGGTTAGGGCTCTGATGGCTTTCGGCGGAAGTGCCAAAGGCGGAGTGGCTTACGCCAACGTTGCCAACGAGTATAAGAAAACCTTCGGCAGTGGGGTCAACGTCTATTGCATGGTCATTCCCACAGCCATAGAATACTACTGTCCGGAACGCGCACGCAGACGCACACAGAAACAGTGGCGCACGATAAACAACATCCACAGCCACCTCTCTCCCGACGTGCTTGCCGTGGATGTCTATACCTCGTTGGGCAAACACGCCGACGAGGACATCTACCTGCGCACCGACCACCACTGGGCGCCGCTCGGAGCCTTCTATGCGGCAAAGGAGTTTGCACGCGTGGCACAGGTGCCCTTCCGTGAGCTCGACAGCTACACGAGGAAAGTGGTCCACGGTTTTGTGGGCAGCATGTATGGCTACTCCAACGACATTTCCATTAAGAACGCTCCGGAGGACTTCGTCTATTATGTGCCGAAAGACATAAAATACACAGTGACATACACCAACTACACCATCGACGAGGACTACCACGTCACTGGCATCGGCAAGCCCTACCGCGGTCCTTTCTTCTACCACTATCGCGACGGAAGTGGCGGTGCATACAGCACCTTCATGGGCAGCGACGCGAAGATAACACGCATTGCTACGCCGACGAAAAACGGCAGAAGGGTGCTCATACTAAAGGACAGTTTCGGCAATGCCCTGCCAGGCTATCTTTTCTTCTCGTTCGAGGAGGTGCATGTGGTCGATACGCGCTATTTCAC
>CALZDK010000146.1 GCA_945637645.1 uncultured Prevotella sp. | reverse complement strand
CTCTCCCTTGCCCCTGTGCCTCAACCAGGCTATCATGTCACCTTCGTCATCTCAGAGACAATCAATCAATAACTCAATTTAAGTTGATCACATGCGAAACAGGGATGGCAAGGTTACATATTTTGAGTCGAAATAATTGTTGATACATGATAGTATCTTTGACGCTCCGTGAATTTGCCACGGATTTCGCTACAACTCTACACCCTAAGAAGTTAAAGAAGATAAGGAAGAAGTTTCCTTACTTCCGAAACATGAGTGATAATAATTTTGAGGTATCAAACTTGGGTTAAAAGTGTCTTCCTTCGGGCGAAGACGGCAATTCACGAAAAATAAACGGAGGACAGCTTCACAGCCATCCCCCGTCGCAAACTTCAAACAACCAAAAAAAGAAATAGATTGTCTGCGTATTGTTCTGTTTTTGTCAACATTATCTGATGAACAAGAGCTCACGATACTTTGGAAGAGTCCAGAGGTCGTCCTCGACGATAAGCTCCAGTTTGTCAATCTGATAGCGGATTTCCTCCATCTTAGGAGCCACGGTGTCGTGATATGCAATAGCCTTCTCGTGCTCGCTCTCAATCTTGTTTGCAACCTTGCGGGCATTGATGAGTTCGTCCACGCCGCGCTCTATGGTCTGTGTGCGCTCGGCTATCTCCTCAATCAGCTTAAAGTTGCGTTCCGAGAGCTTGTCAGCCTTGTCGGCAGGATAGATGCTGCGCATGTTCTGAACGTTCTTCACGAGCATAGACTGATAGTGGGTGGCGATAGGAATGATATGGTTCATGGAGAGGTCGCCCATCACGCGAGCCTCAATCTGAATCTTCTTCGTGTATGTCTCCCACTTCACCTCGTTTCGTGCCTCAAGTTCCTTCTTTGACATGATGCCGAGACTCTCAAACATCTTCACGCTCGACTCGTCGAGATAGCGCTCGAAGATGACTGGGCAACTCTTCTCAACGTCAAGACCGCGCTTTGTTGCCTCTACAACCCACTCGTCGCTGTAGCCGTTGCCGTCGAAACGGATAGGCTTGCAGGCCTTGATGTCCTCGCGGAGGATGTCGATGATGGCTGCGTTCTTCTCCTTACCATCGGCGATGGCAGCATCCACACGCTTCTTGAAGTCAACCAAAGCCTCAGCCACAGCAGCGTTCAAGGCAGTCATTGCGGAAGCACAGTTTGCCTCTGAACCTACGGCACGGAACTCGAAACGGTTGCCAGTGAAGGCGAATGGCGATGTACGGTTGCGGTCGGTATTGTCGATGAGCAACTCTGGAATCTCAGGAATGTCCATCTTCAGACCCTGCTTGCCAGCCATGGCGAAGAGGTCGTCGGTGTCGGAAGCCTCAATGTGGTCGAGCAGTTCGGTGAGCTGCTTGCCGAGGAA
This sequence comes from uncultured Prevotella sp., assembly GCA_945637645.1. Taxonomy (GTDB): domain Bacteria; phylum Bacteroidota; class Bacteroidia; order Bacteroidales; family Bacteroidaceae; genus Prevotella. Next base: position 3,090 of record CALZDK010000146.1, on the reverse strand, counting down.
CGACGAGATGATTGCTGGAGGTGCCTCGTTGGCTCCAAGACGATGTGCGTTAGTAGCGCTCATGATGGAAGCCTTCAGAAGACCGTTGTGACGATATACACCCATCAGTGTCTCCACGATGAAGGTAACGAAACGGAGGTTGTCCTGCGGAGTCTTGCCAGGAGCGTGGAGCAGCACGCCAGTGTCGGTAGAGAGACTCCAGTTGTTGTGCTTACCAGAACCGTTGATGCCGGCGAAAGGCTTCTCGTGGAGCAGTGCACGGAAACCGTGCTTGCGTGCCACCTTCTTCATCAGCGACATGAGAAGCATGTTATGGTCAACGGCGAGGTTTGTCTCCTCGAAGATAGGAGCGAGCTCAAACTGGTTAGGAGCCACCTCATTGTGACGTGTCTTGCAAGGAATGCCAAGTTCGAGGGCACGTATCTCAAGGTCTTTCATGAAGGCCTGTACACGATCTGGAATAGTACCGAAATAGTGGTCTTCCATCTGCTGGTTCTTTGCCGAGTCGTGACCCATGAGTGTGCGGCCGGTGAGCAGCAAGTCGGGACGTGTTGAGTAAAGTCCCTCGTCAACGAGGAAATACTCCTGCTCCCAACCGAGATTGCTCTGCACCTTCTTCACGTCGTCGTAGAAATACTTGCAAACATCGGTAGCCGCAACGTTCACTGCATGGAGAGTGCGGAGCAGAGGTGCCTTGTAGTCAAGTGCCTCACCGGTGTAAGAGATGAAGATGGTAGGAATACAGAGTGTATCGTCGATGATGAACACTGGCGATGTCGGATCCCAGGCAGAGTAGCCACGAGCCTCGAAAGTGTTGCGGATACCACCTGAGGGGAATGACGATGCGTCAGGCTCCTGCTGAACGAGCAGCTTGCCGCTGAATTCCTCCACCATGCCGCCCTTGAAATCGTGCTCGATGAACGAGTCGTGCTTCTCGGCAGTGCCCTCTGTAAGAGGCTGGAACCAGTGTGTATAGTGTGTCACTCCATTCTCAACAGCCCACTGCTTGATGCCGGCAGCCACAGCGTCAGCTATGGAGCGGTCGAGGCGTGAACCATTGTCTATAACGTCTATCAGCTTTTCATATACGTTCTTTGGCAGATACTTGTACATCTTCTCACGATTGAAGACATACTTGCCAAAATACTCGTAGGGACGTTCTGTTGGTACCTCTACTGCGAGTGGCTTCTTCTTGAAGGCCTCCTCTACAACCTGAAATCTTAAATTTGCCATTGTTTTAAAGTTTTATTTGTTGTTGTTGTTATCATTATGGTATAAGTGTGAAACCGCAAACGAAATATGCTTTCTGGTCGTGCGGGTTTCCTACTATCTGTGCAAAGACAGGGACAGAGAACGAGTCGGTAATCTTTATGTCCTTAGATGCCTTGAGCGAGAGATTTGTAACGGCGAAGCCGTCGCAGTTGCCATAAACGCCGGCATCCTCAAAAGGAACTGCACCCACCGTGGCGTCCCAGCCTAAGCCTCCGAGATTGAAAGGAACGTTGAGTTCAACGTAGGAAGAATAGGCACGTTTTCCGTCGTCCTTGTAGTCACTGCCTGCAAAGTTGGTGAACCACTGCAGCGAGAGCGGACCGAAGTCGTAGCCGATGTTGCCCTCGAAGATGTGGGCTGTTGAGTGGGCACCATACTTAAAATACTTTGTGTCGCCACCGTCAAACCAATAGTCAGTAACACCGATGTTGAAACCACCTGTTGAGTATCCAAGGGTCAGGTCAAATTCCTTTGAGCCTCCAAAATTGGAAATTTCAGTGCTTCCCCAAGCAGAAAGCGAGAATCCTTTGTAGGCAACTCCCAAAGTAGGCTGGAAACTTGCCTCTCCACATTTTGTTCCACGCCAGACATACTGGTTCACCACGTCGGCTGATACTGAAGTTTCAACCTTGTCCTGTGCTGTCATCACTGTTGCTCCTGCCATCATCAGAAATGCGGCGAAGCCCAATCTTTTCAAGTTCTTCATAATCTTTCCCTTTCTATTTTATTATTGTGTTTGTGTATCCTATTGTGGCGACTTGGAGCTTCAGGGAGTGGCTTATTTAAGCCACTTCTTGAGTCTTTCCATTGCCTCAAGGCAATCCTCGCGCTCGCCGAAGGCGGTGAGGCGAATATATCCTTCGCCGGCAGGACCGAATCCCACGCCAGGCGTGCAGACGACGTGTGCCTCGTAGAGCATCTGCTCGAAGAATTTCCAACTGCCCATGCCGTCGGGTGTCTTCACCCAAAGATAAGGAGCGTTGCGTCCGCCATAAACCTCAAGACCAAGTTCGGTCAGCGTGCGGTACATTATCTTCGCGTTGGTCATATAGTAGTCGATGGTCTCCTTCACCTGTTGCTTGCCCTCCGGGGTGTAGATGGCGGCGGCGGCGCACTGGCTTATGTAGCTCGTTCCGTTGAATTTCGTACACTGACGGCGGTTCCAAAGGTGGTTAAGCTCCACACGATCTCCTGCGAGAGTGGCTGCCGTAAGCTCCTTTGGCACTACGGTGTAGCCGCATCTGATACCAGTGAAGCCGGCTGTCTTCGAGTAGCTGTGGAACTCCACTGCTACCTTCCTCGCTCCCTTTATCTCGTAGATTGAGTGCGGGATATCCGGATCCTGAATATATGCCTCGTAAGCAGCATCGTAGAAGATTAGCGTATCGTTCTTTATCGCATAGTTAACCCACTTTCTCAGCTCATCTTTCGTTATCACCGTTCCCGTAGGGTTGTTGGGGTAGCAGAGATAGATGATGTCAACTCGTTTGTCGGGGAGCAACGGCGTGAAGTTGTTCTCTGCAGAGCAAGGCATATAAACCACATTGCTCCATTTTCCGTTCTCCACCACACCTGCACGGCCTATCATCACGTTTGAGTCGATATAAACAGGATATATGGGGTCTGTCACTCCAATGCTGTTGTCCCAGCGCACCAGCTCCTGTATGTTTCCCGTGTTGCTCTTTGCTCCGTCGTTGACGAAAATCTCACTTGGGTCGAGATGTATGCCACGTGGCAGAAAATCGTTTTTCACTATTGCCTCGCGCAGGAACTGATAGCCCTGTTCCGGACCGTAGCCGCGGAATGTCTCCTTGTTTG
>CALZDK010000145.1 GCA_945637645.1 uncultured Prevotella sp. | reverse complement strand
CCGAGGAGGCTGACGTGATAGTTTGTGCCATGGGCGAGATGGCGGAGATGAGCGGTGAGAGCTCGTCGCGTGCCGACATTTCTTTGCCTTGCGTGCAGAAGGAACTCCTGAAGGATCTTGTGGCAACGGGCAAACCTGTGGTGCTGCTCAACTTCTCCGGTCGCCCAACCGTGATGTCGTGGGAGGCGGAAAATGTGCCTGCCATACTCAATGTGTGGTTTGGCGGTTCGGAAACGGGCGATGCCATCTGCGATGTTATCTTCGGCGAGAAGTCGCCTTCGGGTCATCTCACCATGACCATGCCAAAGGCTCTCGGACAGATACCTATTTATTATAATCATCTGAACACAGGTCGCCCTGTGCCTGAGGGAGCGAAAGAGTATCGCAAATATCAGAGCAACTATATCGATGTGCGCAATGATCCTCTATATCCTTTCGGATTTGGACTTAGTTACACCACATTTGAATATGGCAAACCGCGACTGAGTGGTACATCAATGAATGTTGGTGGCAAACTTACCCTCACTGTCAATGTGAAGAACACCGGCAAGTATGACGCCGACGAGGTGGTTCAGCTTTACATCCGCGACTTGGCTGCTTCCATCAGTCGTCCTGTCAAGGAGTTGAAGGGCTTTGAGCGCATCTCCCTGAAGGCAGGCGAAAGCCGCGACGTCACTTTCGACATCGACACCGACATGCTTAAGTTCTACAACAGCGACCTGCAGTTTGTGGCAGAGCCCGGCGACTTCGAGGTGATGGTAGGCGGCAATAGCCGAGACGTACAGAGTTTGAAATTCACGTTGCAATAAAAAAGATTTACGCTAACTCAAGGTCCATGATTTCCCGCAGTTTTTCCACTGCGGGATTTTCTTTGCCCATCTCCTCAAACTGCTCCCGACGCGACAGAACCCTTATGGGCTCTCCCTGTTCAGCAAGAACGATGTTAAAAATTATAGATTGGTTGCCAAGATACAGCTTTAATGTGTTGACAATGCTTTTCTGTATCTGTTGCATCTGCTCGAGAATCACCTGATTGTCAACCGTTACCACAATATTCGGGAAATCCTTTATCTCCGGGTTCATGTTTTTCATTCTGGTAGCTATAGCACTGTATTTCTGAGGCATACGGTTGCACATCGACATCCATTGAAACTCGAGTTCCTCTTGTTTGAATTCCATGTCAACGGTTGGTTGCTTGGAATTTGGGTCGTTTGGTGCCAACATTCCAGGCACAATCTGTATCTTCTTTCTCTTCGACATTTCGCGCACCTTATTCCAGGAAAAGCCTACGTTAACTCCCTGTTTCAACACGGGTCGGCTGACGGGATTATAGTTCGTATGTTCTTCCGGCTTGGCTTGCGCCACTTTCTCCTCCCCCACTGTTTCTGGTGTCTTGTCAGCCACAGCCACGGCTGCGACCACCTGCTCTGCCGCCTTTTCCTGCCGTTGCTGTCTGACAATGTTTTGGAACAGGCATTTCAGTCTTCTGGGCCTACGCCCACTGCCAATGCCTTCGTCCGGTTGCGTGAGTTGTGCTATCTCAATCAGTGTCAGCTCAACGAGCAGACGCTTGTTGCTGCTCTGACGATAGTTCACGTCACAGTCGTTCATTAGCCTCAATGCCTGATAGAGAAAACGCGTATCGGCTTTCTGTGCCTGTGCCTTGTATTTCTCGCGTTGCTGTTCGCTTGTCTCCAGCAGTGGCAAGGTCTGCGGGTCTTTAGCCATAAGTACGTTACGCACATGGCGCGCCAGTCCGTTTATCAGTTGTCCGCCGTCGAAGCCCTTGTTTATCACATCGTTGAGAAGCACCATCACCTCTGGTACCTTGTTCTCTATGCTGAGGTCAACTATTTTGAAATAGTTGTCGGAGTCGAGAACGTTAAGGTCCTCGATAACTTTTTTGTATGTGATGTTTCCTTGGCAGAAGCTGGCTGCCTGGTCGAAAATGGACAGTGCGTCACGCATACCTCCGTCGGCTTTCTCCGCAATGACCTCCAGAGCCTCTTCCTCAACGCTGATGCCTTCTTTCTGCGCCACCATTTTCAGGTGGCTTACAGTGTTGGCTACAGTCATTCGCTCAAAGTCGTAGATCTGGCATCTGGAGAGTATCGTGGGCAGAATCTTGTGCTTCTCGGTGGTTGCGAGTATGAAGATGACATGTGCCGGCGGTTCCTCAAGGGTCTTGAGGAATGCGTTGAAGGCGGCAGTGGAGAGCATGTGAACCTCGTCGATGATGAACACCTTGTAGCGTCCCACCTGGGGCGGTATTCTCGTCTGCTCCATCAGGGTCTTTATGTGTTCAACGGAGTTGTTGCTTGCGGCGTCGAGCTCAAAGATGTTGAACGACCGCTGCTCGTTGAAAGCCTTGCAGCTCTCGCACTCGTTGCATGCCTCGCCCTCTGCCGTTGGCGACATGCAGTTTATTGCCTTGGCGAAAATGCGCGCACAAGTGGTCTTTCCCACTCCACGCGGACCACAGAACAGGTATGCGTGTGCGAGTTTTCCACTCTTCACGGCGTTCTTCAGTGTGGTTGTCAGGGCAGCCTGTCCAACCACAGAGTCGAACGACACTGGGCGGTATTTTCTTGCCGATACTATATATTCGTTCATAAACAATAAGATATTTACGTTTCTCTATAGGCACATTAGCCCATTTGCCGACAAAGTTACACATTATTTTCCACATAAGCAAATCTGAGGCAGAAAAAATCATAATTTTTAGGTATTGCACACACACCCAAATATGAGTAATTTTGCAGCCGAATTTCATCATCGCAAAGTAAACAATAGTTAATTAAGGTATTAGAAATGAAGAAACCAATCTTTTTGGCACTGCTCGCACTGGGCATAGGGAGTGCCACGGCTGCAAATGTAAACACAAACAACGCGGCGGAAGAGAACATACAGAAACGACGCAACGACGCAAACATCGTAGGACACGTAATAGACAGAAAGACAGGTGAGCACCTCCCGTATGTCACCATAGTGATTAAGGGAACAACCATAGCCACACTCACCGACGCTACAGGACACTACTTCTTCAAAGACCTGCCTGAGGGAAGACACACGATGGAGGTGAAATTCGTGGGCTACAGGACTGCCACGAGAGACATTATGGTGAAGGAGGGCAAAACAACAGAGGTGAACTTTGAACTGGAGTTCGACAACATCTCGCTCGACGAGGTGGTGGTGTCAGCCAACAGAAGCGAGACGAAACGCCGCCTTGCGCCAAACCTCGTCAGCGTGATAGGAGCAAAGACTTTCGAACTCACACAGTCGGCTTGCCTTGCCGAAGGACTGAACTTCCAGCCGGGAGTGAGGACTGAGGACGACTGCCAAAACTGCGGTTTCGCCCAAGTGCGTATCAACGGTCTTGACGGACATTACTCCCAGATTCTCATAGACTCCCGACCTGTTTTCTCCGCCCTGAACGGAGTTTATGGACTTGAACAAATACCTACGAACATGATTGAACGCGTGGAGGTGGTGCGCGGAGGTGGATCGGCTCTCTACGGCGCATCTGCCATTGGCGGAACGATAAACGTCATCACACGCGAACCTCTGAGAAACTCTGCCGAGATAAGCCACACGCTGATGAACATCACGGGCAGCTCGTCGTTCGACAACTCCACCACGGCAAACGCCTCGGTGGTGACCGACGACCACAAGGCTGGCTTGTTTGTCTATGGACAGAAACGCTATCGCCAGGCCTACGACCACGACGGCGACGGATACACCGAACTGCCACTGATGCGCAACCAGACCATTGGACTGAGCTCTTTCCTGCGCCTTAATCCTTATTCTAAAATCTCGCTGCAATATCACGGCATAAACGAATACCGCCGCGGCGGCAACCTTCTCGACCAAGCTCCCCACGCGGCAAACGTGTGTGAGCAAACGGAGCACGACATCAACGGAGGTTCGCTCAACTACGACTTCTTCAGCCCCGACGAGCACCACCGCCTGACCGCCTACTTCTCTTTCCAGGCAACCCAGCGCAAAAGCTACTACGGCGGAATGGGATCGGGAACGGAAGAGGAGCGCGAGATGGCAGAGAAAGCCTATGGCACCACCAAAGACCTTACCTATGTAGTGGGTGCACAGTATGTGTGTAAGTTCGACAAACTGCTCTTCATGCCCTCAGACCTCACTCTGGGAGCAGAGTATAACCACGACGGACTTGAAGACGTGATTCTCGGCTACGACCGCCACTTCGACCAAAAGACCCAGATCAGCAGCGCTTACCTGCAGAACGAGTGGAAGGACAAGCGCTGGAGCTTCCTCCTTGGCGGACGACTTGACAAGCACAACCTCATCAGCCACGTCATCTTCAGCCCTCGTGCCAACCTTAGATACAATCCCACCGAAGACATCAACCTCCGCGCCACTTATTCGGGAGGCTTCCGCGCTCCACAGGCGTTTGACGAGGACCTTCACGTGGGAATAGTGGGAGGCGAACGTCTAGTGACTGTGCTTGCTGACGACCTGAAGGAGTAACGG
>CALZDK010000144.1 GCA_945637645.1 uncultured Prevotella sp. | reverse complement strand
CCAGCGACCTCACGCCCCCCAGACGCGTGCGCTAACCAACTGCGCTACATCCCGAACGGAAACGCCACCCTTTCGGGTTAAGCGGGTGCAAAGGTAGGCAATTATTATGATATATGCAAGTTTTTGAGCATATTTTTTTCCTTTTAGTACTTATTTGCATGTTTTTCTTTGGATATACGGAATAAAATCATTACTTTTGCAGAGTAAAACAACGTAAAAAAAACAAGATTGACAATATGCAATATATCATTACGGCACCTACGGTACTTAACTGCAATGTGAAACTGCCCGCTTCGAAGAGCATCAGCAACAGAGCATTGATAATGAGTGCACTGGCAGGTGGCCAAAAACTTCCTGACAACCTCTCAGACTGCGACGACACAGAGGTGATAGTGCGTGCGCTAAAAGACACGCCGGAAATAATAGACATCAAGGCGGCTGGCACGGCAATGCGCTTCATGACAGCCTTTCTCGCCGCGACAGAGGGAGAACACGTAATCACCGGCACTGAGAGAATGAAGCATCGCCCTATTGCCGTGCTCGTGGATGCGCTTAGGTTCATCGGTGCAAAAATAACTTACGAGGGCGAGGAGGGCTTTCCTCCACTGCGCATTAGCGGCAGGCAGCTCAGAGGCGGCGATCTGCATATCAAAGGCAACGTGAGCTCACAGTATATCTCAGCCCTGCTGATGATTGGCCCGATGCTGAAAGGTGGACTGAAACTGCACCTTGAGGGCGACATTATTTCCCGACCATACATCGACCTTACACTCTGGATGATGAAGGAATATGGAGCCGAGGCGGATTGGAGCGACATAAACGTAATAACCGTGAAGCCCAAACCCTACACCGAACGCAGCTATTACATAGAGAACGACTGGAGTGCAGCATCCTATTGGTATGAAATGATGGCTCTTAACGCCAACACCGAAGACTCAATAATACTTGAGGGACTGCTCGACGGAAGCAAGCAAGGCGACTCTATAGCCCGCTATCTCTTCAGCCTGTTGGGAGTGAAGACAACAATCCTCAATCCGGAAAATGGCAAACCAGGAAGCGTAAGGCTAAAATATTCCGGCAGGTCAGTGCCACGACTGGAATATGATTTTCTCAACTGCCCCGACCTCGCTCAGACCTTCGTGGCGACATGTGTGGGCAAGAACATACCATTTCATTTCACAGGACTGCAGACGCTGAAGATAAAGGAGACCGACCGCATAGAGGCATTGAAGACAGAGATGCGCAAACTGGGCTATCTGCTTGAAGACCGCGACGACAGTGAGCTCTTTTGGGACGGAGCGCGCTGCGAGCCAGCCAACAGCGACGAACTGGCAATAGCCATAGATACCTACGAAGACCATCGTATGGCACTCGCCTTTGCTCCATTGGCTCACGTAAGGAACTATATAAGAATCAACAATCCACAGGTGGTTACAAAGTCATATCCCCATTTTTGGACGGATTTGAGCAGCGCCGGCTTTGAGGTGGTTGAAGAGAGGTGAGGCAATAGCAGATGGGCGCAATAGTGATATTCATTCTTATACTCGCCGTCGGCGCTATCGTCGTTGGAGGTTTGCAGTTCTTCTTTTCGTCGAAGAACGACGGGTATGTTGTGACCACCAAGCCCACATGCGACACCTGCAACGGAGAAGACAGCCGCTGCGAACAGGAGTGCATGATGGAAGCGGCAACAAAACCCATTGAATATTATGACGACGAGGAACTCGACCGTTTCGCCCTACGCCCTTCCGACAGCTACACCGACGAGGAGGCAGAGGAATTCCGTGAGGTGCTCTACACCATGAAACCCGACGACGTGAAAGGCTGGAACCGTAGCCTTATACTTCGAGGGATTAATGTACCAAACCAAATAAAAGACGAGTTGACATTGATGGTTGAAGGTTGAAAATTAAACATTCAATGTTCAATAAGAATAGTTTGAAATGTTTGAGATATTAAGATATACATTCTTTCAAAATGCTTTGATGGGCGGATTGCTTGCGAGCATACTTTGCGGACTGGTGGGAACATACATCGTCACCCGACGTTTGGTGTTCATCAGTGGAGGCATAACGCATGCCTCTTTCGGCGGCGTGGGGCTCGGCGTGTTCCTCGGCATAAACCCTATAGTATCGGCAATGGCATTCGCCATAGCCAGCGCATGCGGAGTGGAATGGATGTCAGGCAAAAAGACAGTGCGTGAGGACAGCGCCATAGCCCTGTTCTGGACTCTCGGCATGAGTGTAGGCATAATATGCTGCTTCCTCACTCCGGGATTCATGCCCGACCTGCCATCGTTTCTCTTCGGCAACATCCTGACCATCGGCACTTCCGACCTCATTCTTCTTGCCATACTCTCTCTCGTTGTGGTGGTGCTTTTCGTACTTTTCGACGACACCATAATGAGCGTGGCATTCGACCCCGTCTTTGCCCGAACGCAGAACATGCCCGTCAAACTGATAGAATATCTGATGATGACACTCATAGCCATGACCATTGTCGCCACGTTGCGTTTAGTGGGCATAGTCCTCGCCATCAGCCTTCTCACCATTCCTCAGATGACGGCAAACATCTTCGTCAGCCGTTTCCGCCCAATGGCATGGCTCAGTGTGTTTTTCGCCGCCATATACTGCATTGCCGGCCTTGCCGTGTCGTATCTTCTCAACGTACCATCGGGAGCATCAATAATTTTCGTATCTATTGTGGTCTATGGGGTGTTGAAGAGAGGGGTGAGAAGAAAGGGGTGAGAGCACTGTCTTAGGTAGAAATAATCTTATGAAGAAAGGAACGAGAGCCATATTTTTTTTGCCGCTTCTTGCGGCATTCACGCTACTCTCGTCGTGTTCCACCCAGAAGAACACGGCGGGCAGCCGTTGGTGGCATTCGTTCAACGCACGCTACAACACATATTTCAACGGAAGTCAGGCTTTCATCGAAGGGTCGTTGGAAAAGGAGACAGGACACAAGGACAACTTCACCGAGCAACTGCCTCTCTATCCTGCATCGACAAAGACAAGCAAGGAATTGGGGAAGCAGAACTTCGACCGCGCAATAACAAAAGCCGAAAAGGCAATAAAACGACACAGCATAAAGCGCCGCCCCGTCTGGGACAAGAAACGGCGCAAGACAGAGAGCGACATAGAATGGCTAAACCGCCGAGAATACAATCCCTTCATCTGGAAGGCATGGCTGCTGCTTGGCAAGTCGCAGTTTCAGAACGGCGAGTTTGAGGAGGCTGCAGCCACATTCTCCTACATGGCACGACTATATTCCACCCAACCTGCCATCAACGGCATTGCCCGCGCATGGCTGGCAAAGAGCTACTCTGAGCTTAACTGGATCTACGATGCAGAGGACGTGATAGTGAAGATGAGACGCGACTCCATGGACTTCCGTGCCGTGAAAGACTGGGACTACGCCTACTGCGACTTCTACCTGCACAACGGCAACCGCAAGGAAGCTATAAAATACCTGCAAAGGGTGATAAAGCACGAGCGTCGCAGAAAGCAGCGCGCACGCCAATGGTTCATCATGGGACAGTTGCAGGCTGCCGAGGGAAACCGCAAGGCGGCATACAAGGCTTTCCGCAAGGTGGTGAGCATGAGTCCGCCTTACGATCTCTCATTCAATGCACGCATAGCAATGACGGAGGTGATGGCAGGAGGGCAGTCGAAGAAAATGATTGGGAAACTGAGGCGAATGGCTGCCTCCGACAATAACAAGGACTATCTCGAACAGGTGTTTTACGCCATAGGAAACATTCACCTGCAGAACGGCGACACCCTGCGCGCCATTGCAGCCTACGAGGAAGGAAACCGAAAGGCGACACGCACCGGCATAGAGAAAGGTGTGTTGCTGCTGACGCTTGGCAACATATACTGGCAACGACAGCAGTACGCCGACGCACGACGCTGCTACGGCGAGGCAATAGGTCTTTTGGACAACGACCGTCCCGACTATGAAGAACTGTCCAACCGTTCCTTGGTGCTCGACGAGTTGGTGCCCCACCTTGAGACGATACACCTTCAGGATTCGCTACAATTCCTCGCCAACGCCACAGAGGAGGAACGAAACGCGGCTATTGACCGGCAGATAGATCTCGTGAAAAAGCGCGAGAAGGAGGAGCGCGACAGACAACTCGACGCCGAGGCGGAACAGCTGTCGGCGCAACAGCAAACCACTGGAAACAACACCGCAAACCAAGCCACACAGACTACAATGCCGGGACAGCGGCAGACTGGCACATGGTATTTCTACAACCCTCTCTTGGTAAGCCAAGGCAAGGCGGCGTTTGAACGGCAGTGGGGAAAGAGGCAGAATGCCGACAACTGGCGGCGATCCAACAAGACTGTTGTGGAAACGAGTGGCGAGGCGGAGACTGACGATCTTGCCGCCGACGCAACCATGGAAGCTGACACAGACGGGAACGGCACCGGGACTGAAGGAGACGGGAAAGGAGCAGGTTCTGAAACTGAGACTTCCGGCACTTCGGCAGAAAGAGAAAAGGGAGGAAAGGAGACCGACAAC
>CALZDK010000143.1 GCA_945637645.1 uncultured Prevotella sp. | reverse complement strand
AGTGATGCAGTTGTCGTATTTGTCGCGCACCACTTCGTATTCTATCTCCTTCCAGCCTTTGAGACTTTTCTCTACGAGAACCTGTGGTGAGAATGAGAATGCCTTTTCTGCCAGTTTGTTCAGTTCCTCCTCGTTGTCGCAGAAACCAGAGCCAAGACCTCCAAGGGCATAGGCAGCTCGAAGAATAACCGGATAGCCAAGATCTGAAGCTGCCTTGCGTGCTTGTTCAATGGTCTCGCATGCCTCACTCTTTATTGTCTTGACGTCTATCTCGTTGAGTTTCTCCACGAAGAGCTCGCGGTCCTCAGTGTCCATAATTGCCTGAACAGGCGTTCCGAGTACGCGCACACCGTATTTCTCAAGTATTCCGCTGCGGTAGAGTTCCACGCCGCAATTGAGTGCTGTCTGTCCGCCAAAAGCCAGCAGTATGCCGTCAGGACGTTCCTTCTCAATTACTTTCTCCACGAAATATGGCTGTACGGGGAGGAAATAGATTTGATCGGCAACGCCTTCCGATGTCTGCACTGTGGCGATGTTCGGATTGATAAGTACTGTCTCAACTCCCTCCTCACGCAAGGCTTTCAATGCCTGCGATCCGGAGTAGTCGAACTCTCCTGCCTCTCCTATCTTCAGTGCTCCAGAACCGAGGAGCAATACCTTCTTTATATTGTCGTCTTTCATTTTTCTATTTTTTTCATTCAAGTTTTCATAGTTTTTTCTATACATTATAGATATTCTATAGTTAGACCAAACTATTTATGAAACGGTCAAACATGAACTCTGTGTCGATTGGTCCTGAACAAGCTTCTGGATGGAACTGGCTTGTGAACCAAGGGTTCTCCTTGTGGCAAACGCCCTCGTTAGAGCCGTCGTTCATGTTTACAAACAGTTCGCGCCAGTCGTTGCCCAAGGTTCTCGCGTCAACAGCGTAGCCATGATTCTGACTCGTCACGTAGCAACGGTTTGTTCCCACCTCGCGCACAGGCTGGTTGTGTGAGCGGTGACCGTATTTCAGTTTGTAGATAGTTGCTCCGCCTGCCTTTGCCAACAGTTGGTTTCCCATGCAGATGCCGCAAATGGGCTTTCTGCTCTGCGACATTTGCTTGCGTATGATATTAACAGCATCCTCACACATGTCGGGGTCGCCAGGACCGTTGCCGAGGAAAAGTCCGTCGAAGTCCATTGCAGTGTAGTCGTAGTTCCACGGAACTCGTATCACCTCCACTCCGCGATTGATGAGACACCTTATTATATTATTCTTCACTCCGCAATCAACCAGCACCACTTTCTTTCCAGCTCCCTCGTTGTAGCGGATTATTTCCTTGCAGCTGACGCGGTCAACCCAGTTCACTCCCTCGTATTCAGCCGAGGGGATGTTGTCTGGCTCATCGTCGAAAATTATTTTTCCCATCATTACGCCATGCTCGCGAAGCACTTTCGTCAGCTGCCTGGTGTCGATGCCCGTTATGCCTGGCACATGCTCACGCTTCAGCCAGTCGGCAAGGCTCTCCACTGCGTTCCAGTGCGAGTATTGCTCGCTGTAGTCAGCCACAATAATTGCGGAAGCATAGATTTTGTCACTTTCCATGAATGTTGCCAGTTTGTTCTCCTCAATGGAGAAAGGTGGAACACCATAGTTTCCTACCAGTGGGTAGGTGAGTGTCATTAGCTGTCCTGCGTATGAAGGGTCGGTAAGACTCTCAGGATAGCCCATCATAGCAGTGTTGAATACCACTTCTCCTGCCACAGGAGCATCGTATCCGAACGATTTTCCATGGAATTTCGTACCGTCCTCAAGGACTAAAGTTACATTTTTCATTTATCTTTGGGAATTAAAACTTCTGTTGATATTGATAAACGTTCTCTATATAGTTTACAAAAGCCTGATTTACGAGCTTCATGCCGCCTGGGGTTGGATAGTTGCCCGTGAAATACCAGTCACCATTGTGGTTTGGTATGGCTTCGTGCAGGCCTTCTATACTCTGGAATACTATCTCTATAGGTGTTGTCACATCTGTAGGACGTAGCATCTCGACCATTTTCTTGTTCAGTTCTTCTACAGTAAATGGCTTGTATAGGGCTTTCACGCAACAAGTAATGTCGGACTTCGGCTTTCTGAGTTCACGCTTGCAGTTGTGATAGGTCTCGTCGATTAGCGAGTGCATGCCGCGGTCCTTCAGTAGTTCTATGCAGGCACGGAAGGCTATGAACTCCTCAAGTCGCGCCATGTCTATACCATAGTAGTCAGGGTATCGTATCTGCGGCGCAGAACTTACGAGAACTATTTTTTTGGGATGCAGACGGTCGAGAATCTTTATGATGCTCTCCCGAAGTGTAGTGCCTCGAACAATGCTGTCGTCGATAACCACAAGATTGTCAACGTATGGTTCAAGCACCTCATAGGTTATGTCATACACATGTGAGGCAAGGTCGTTGCGTGAGTTGCCCTCGGTAATGAAAGTGCGGAGCTTAATGTCTTTCCAAGCCACTTTCTCCGAGCGCACGTATTTGTTCAGTATTATCTTGAGTTCCTCATGTGTCGGCTTGTGGTCGAGTTTCTCAATTTCTTCTATCTTTGCCTCGTTGAGTTGTTCCTTGAACCCTCTCAACATACCATAATATGCAACCTCGGCGGTGTTTGGGATAAACGAGAAGACGGTGTGGTCAACGTCGCCTTCAACAGCTTTGAGAATGGGTTTCATAAGCAGTTCGCCGAGTTTCTTCCTCTCTTGGTATATGTCGCGGTCAGATCCACGGCTGAAATAAATCCGCTCGAAAGAACAGGCAGAGTCGCCGCGGCGGTCGAGAATTTTCTCTATCTTTGCTTCGCCACTCTTGCTCACTATCAGGGCATGCCCCGGTTGTAGTTCCTTTATGTCGTCGCACTCAAGGTCGAAAGTGGTCTGAAGCACAGGACGCTCACTTGCCAGAACGGCTATCTCGTCATCGATGTAGTAGAAAGCCGGACGGATGCCCCATGGGTCGCGCATGGAGAACATCTCTCCACTTCCCGTCAGACCGCAGACAACGTAACCACCATCGAAGTCGGGCATAGTGGTTTTCAGCACATTGCTCATCTTCACGTTGTTGTCAATGTAGTTGGTGATGTCTGTCCCGTGGAGACCTTGCTCCTTAGCATCTTCGAAGTTTCTCTCCACCTCCCGGTCAAGACGGTGTCCCATCCACTCCAGCATGATGTAGCTGTCGCTGTAGATTCTCGGGCACTGTCCCATTGCCGTTATCTTGTCGAAAATCTCATCCACGTTGGTCATGTTGAAATTTCCGCAGAGGCAGAGGTTCTTTGCTCTCCAGTTGTTGCGTCGGAGGAATGGATGGACGTATGTGAGTCCGCTTTTCCCCGTGGTGGAATACCTCAGATGTCCCATGTATATCTCGCCGGCGAAAGCAAGATTCCTTTTGGCGTAGTCGGGATCGGCAATCTGCCCTGGTGATAGGGAAGCGAAACCTTTCTGGGCGTTTTTAAAGATTTCGGTGATAGCATTGGCACCTTCGGCTTTCTCGCGGAACATGTACTCGTTTCCCGGCTCCGTGTTAAGCTTCACGCATGCCATACCGGCTCCTTCCTGTCCACGGTTGTGCTGTTTCTCCATCATGAGGTAGAGCTTGTTCATACCGTACATCCATGTGCCATACTTTCGCTGGTAGTAGTCAAGCGGCTTAAGAAGCCTTATCATCGCTACTCCACATTCGTGCTTTAACTGCTCCATTCTTTTCTGTTGTGTTGTTTATCTCTTTTGTGTTTTATGTCAGTTTCATTACTCCACTGTCACCGACTTGGCGAGGTTGCGTGGCTGGTCAACGTCCTTGCCCCTGCAGACGGCTATATGATAGGCGAGGAGCTGAAGTGGAATGGTGGCGAGCAGTGGTTCAAGACATTCCATTGTCGAAGGCATCTCAATAACCTCGTCGGCAATGCGGCTGATCGTTTCGTCGCCCTCGCTGACTATGGCTATCACCTTTCCTTTTCTTGCCTTCACCTCCTGTATGTTACTCAGCACCTTCTCATACATTGCGTTGTGTGTGGCAATAACCACCACAGGCATGTCGGAATCGATGAGCGCTATCGGACCATGTTTCATCTCTGCTGCAGGATAGCCTTCGGCGTGTATATAGCTTATTTCCTTAAGCTTCAGCGCTCCCTCCAGTGCCACAGGATAGCTATATCCACGTCCAAGGAAGAGGAAGTCGCGTGCGTAGGTGAAGGTGCGGCTGAGGTCGGCTATCCTTTGGTTGAGTTTCAGCACCTCCTTCATCTTGCTTGGTATCTTGTGCAGCTCCTCAACAAGCTCAAGGTATTCGACGGAGTTTATTGTGCCACGTTCCTTTGCCAGTGCAAGTGCAAGCATAGTGAGCACGGTCACTTGTCCTGTGAATGCCTTCGTCGATGCCACGCCTATCTCCGGGCCAACGTGTATGTAGCTTCCAGTGTTTGTGGTGTTGAAAAACAAAAACAGGAAAAACCTCCTTGTTGTTGTTCTTTCGCTCCTTCGTCGCATATACAACGCCTTCGCTGCATAGT
>CALZDK010000142.1 GCA_945637645.1 uncultured Prevotella sp. | reverse complement strand
ACAAGTAAACAAGTTGACAAGTAAACAAGTTGACAAGTAAACAAGTTGACAAGTTGATAGTCCAAGCCGAAAGGCTTCAGCAAAAGTAACAACTCGTCAACTAAAAAAACATATAACATGAAGATATTACTATTAGGAAGCGGCGGTCGCGAACACGCCTTGGCATGGAAGATTGCACAAAGTGAGAAAGTGGAGAAACTCTACATCGCACCAGGAAACGCAGGAACAGGAAACTGCGGAGAGAACGTGAACATCGGAGTGAACGACTTCGAACAACTGAAGAATTTTGTGTATACAAACAAAATAGACATGGTGGTGGTTGGTCCGGAAGACCCATTGGTGAAAGGCATCTACGACGAGTTCGCCAATGACCCTATAACCTGCAACGTGCCTGTTATTGGACCTTCAAAGGCAGGTGCAGTGCTTGAAGGATCGAAGGACTTCGCAAAGGCCTTTATGCAGCGCCACAACATTCCGACAGCACGCTACAAGACCTTCGACGGAACAACCGTTGAGGAAGGACTGAAATTCCTTGAAACACTGAAAGCTCCATACGTGCTGAAAGCCGACGGACTATGCGCAGGCAAAGGAGTGCTCATTCTCCCGACCCTCGACGAGGCAAAGAAGGAACTTAAGGAAATGCTCGGCGGAATGTTCGGCAACGCTTCTGCACAGGTGGTTATAGAGGAATTCCTCAGCGGAATAGAGTGCTCGGTGTTCGTGCTCACCGACGGGAAGAACTACAAGATTCTGCCTGAGGCAAAGGACTACAAACGCATAGGAGAAGGCGACACTGGACTCAACACCGGAGGAATGGGAAGCGTCTCTCCTGTGCCTTTCGCAAACGAGGAATGGATGAAGAAGGTGGAGGACCGCATCATACGTCCTACAGTGGATGGACTTGCCGAGGAAGGCATACTCTACAAAGGTTTTATCTTCTTTGGACTCATCAACGTGGAAGGCGAGCCGATGGTGATAGAATACAACTGCCGAATGGGTGATCCGGAGACTGAGAGCGTTATGCTCCGACTGAAGAGCGACATCGTTGACCTCTTTGAGGGTGTTGCCAACGGCGACCTCGACAAACGAGAGATAGAGTTCGACGATCGTGCCGCAGTATGCGTGATGCTCGTAAGCGGCGGCTATCCACAGACTTACCAAAAAGGCTACGTCATCAGTGGCATCGACAGCGTGGAGGGAAGCATAGTGTTCCACGCAGGAACAGCCGAAAAAGACGGACAGGTGGTGACAAGCGGAGGTAGAGTAATAGCTGTGAGCTCCTACGGCAAAGATAAGGCGGAAGCCCTGCAGAAGTCGTTTGAGGAAGCACAAAAAATCCACTTCACCGACAAATATTTCCGCCGCGACATCGGAAAAGACCTGTAGTCACAACAGCTCCAGTGTTTTGAATGTCAATTCAAAATATAGAACGTGAAGAGAATACAAAACAAGATAGCATTAAGCCGATTGTCCCTGCCAACAACAGCCTTTTTGGCGTTGTTGGTATGGATTGCCGGTGGGGTCATAGAGCAAAAGCTATGGCTGCAACTGGCGTGTTTCGTGCTCAGTTCATACATCATGGTAGAGCTGAACACAACCTTTGTGCTGTTGCGCACCTACAGCCGAATGGTGTCCTGCGTCTTCATCGTCCTCTCCTGTTGTGCGAGTTTCCTTTTCAATAACTCTTACAGCAGCGTAGCGACACTTTGCTTTGTGGCATCGCTGATGCCATTGTTCAAAAGCTATCAAGACAAGGAGAGTGTGGGGTGGACGTTCTATGCCTTCATCCCGTTAGGTGCGGCAAGCCTTCTTTGGGCGCAGATGCTGTTCCTTGTGCCTATAGCATGGGTTCTCATGGCCACATGCCTCAGGTCGTTCTCATTGAGAACCCTCATGGCTTCTGTTCTCGGAATTCTCACTCCATATTGGTTCGCACTCGTATATTTCGTATATACAAAGGACTACAATACGCCTTTGGAGCATTTCCGCCAACTTGCCGACTTCGGCCCTATGACTGCTTGCTCCACTGCGGACGAATACTTCTCACGTTTCAGCCTTCTTGGTTTCGAGCGGCTTCTGTGCCTTGCTTTCGCAGTGATTCTCTTCGTCACTGGCTTCGTACATTTTTTCCGTAATAGGTTTCAGGACAAGCTCAACACTCGAATGTATTACGACATCTTCATCACCTATGGCTTTCTGCTATTGACGGGAATAATTCTCCAACCACAGCATTTCGACATGCTCTTCCACTTGCTCATAGTGTGCACCAGCCCTCTCGCGGCACACTACATCACCCACACCAAGACATACATCACCAACATATCATTCATAGTGATGTGCGTCGCGGCATTGGCAATAATTGTACTGAACATAATAATCTGAGCGAATGGCAACAATAATGGAGTTTCTTCTCAGCTACGGCTATATGGGAATGTTGGTAGCGGCTTTCCTTGCGGCAAGCATACTGCCATTCAGTAGCGAGGCGGTGATGGTGGGACTGCAGGCAGCAGGTCTCGACCCCATCTTCCTCATTGTCTATGGAACGATAGGCAACGTGCTCGGAAGCATGTTCAACTACACCATCGGTCGACTCGGAAAAATGGAATGGATAGAGAAATACCTTCATGTGAAGAAGGAAGACCTCGACAAGGCTCACCGTTTCATGGCGGGACGCGGAGCATGGATGGGACTTCTCTCGGTGATTCCTGTCGTTGGCGATGTCATTACCGTGGCACTCGGCCTGATGAGGGCAAACGTGGTAATAGTGGTGATTAGCGTGACGATAAGCAAACTCCTGCGCTATGTGTTGCTTGTCTATGGAGCAAGTTTCTTTATCTAAAAAAAATAAAATGAAAAGGACAGTATATATTCTTATTGTAATGGCATTGCTGCTCTCCTGCGGAGGACAAAAAGACGACAGACGAGTAATTACTGTCACTATAGAGCCTCTCCGCTACTTTGTCGAGCAACTTGTAGAAGACAAGGCGGAGGTGGTGACTCTCGTACCTAAAGGCAGCAGCCCAGAGAACTATGAACCCACTGCACAGCAGATGGTAGCCCTCGGCAACAGCATGATGTTCGTGAAGGTAGGCAACCTTGGGTTCGAGCAATCTTGGACAGAGAAATTGGGCGACTTGGCAAAGGACATAGTGATAGTGGATTCGTCGGAAGGCATTGAAACAATAGAGAGCCAAAGCCGCGGAGTGACAGACCAACACACATGGATGTCGTGCGCCAATGCCCTCGTTATTGTGAAGAACATTTACAAAGCGCTGAAAGTGTCCGACCCTGGAAACGCATCTTTCTACGAGAAGCGCTACGATGCACTTGTAGCAAACATAAGACAAATCAACGATGAACTTTCCGAGAACATGAAAACAGTGAAAGGCACTTCATTCATCATCTATCACCCTGCCTTAACATATTTTGCAAAGGAGTACGGCATTAACCAGATTGCCGTTGAGGAGGAAGGAAGGGAACCTTCGGCAGCGTCGCTCGCCCAAGTCATCGACAGGGCAAAGGCTGAAGGCGTGAAGAAGATGCTTGTGCAGCAGGAATTTGACAGGCGCAACGCAGAGATAGTGGCAAAAGCCCTCAACATCGGCATGACAACAATCAATCCTCTCTCCTATGACTGGGATCAGGAAATGAGAAACATCGGAAAAATACTCTCGTCGGCACAATCGGAAACGGAAACTTCAGCAAAGGAATAGAGAAATGGAAAGCATCATCACCCTTCAAAACGCAACGGCTGGCTACGACGGAAGAGTACAGGTAAAAGGAGTGAATCTTAACATCGACAGCCACGACTTCATAGGCATTGTTGGTCCTAACGGAGGCGGAAAGACAACACTGCTGCGCATGATACTGAAGCTCTTGCCCACAATGGAGGGTAAGGTGTGCTATTGGAAGGGCGACACTGAGACGAGCCATCTCGCCATTGGCTACCTGCCACAGTACAGCAACATCGACCGCGAGTTCCCAATTTCCGTGGAGGAAGTGGTGCTCCAAGGTCTCAACGCAAGCAAAAGCCTACTGAGACGTTTCAATGCCGATCATAGACAGAAAGTGAGGAAAGCACTGGACCAACTACAGATTGCCGACCTCGCCCGAAACCCGATAAAACGGCTCAGCGGCGGCCAGCTGCAAAGGGTGCTCTTCGCCAGAGCGATAGTGGGTGAGCCAGAAGTTCTGGTGCTCGACGAGCCTAACACCTACGTTGACCGGAAGTCGGAACAGACAATGCGAAGCCTCATCAGAGAGCTCAGCGCAAAATGCGCCATAATCATGGTAAGCCACGACACCGACTATATCGTCGGCGCAGCGAACAAACTCGTGGAAGTGAACGAAAAAGTCACCATAAGGGAAACGTTTTAGCCCTTCTGTTTGATTTGTGACAAAAAAAAACTAAAAAAAACGCCATTTATTTTTTTATTCTGCCTATTTACAGTAACTTTGCACGGTCAAAGGCAGAAAAATAAAAAAATAACAGTATAAAGAATGAAACAGTTTAAGTTGGTGGACAACATCATCGGGTGGCTATCGTTTGTAATAGCTGCCGTGGTTTATTGTTCCACAATTGAACCGACAGCCAGTTTCTGGGACTGTCCTGAGTTTATTTCTACAGGATACAAGT
>CALZDK010000141.1 GCA_945637645.1 uncultured Prevotella sp. | reverse complement strand
TGCTCATATCATCTGCATTTTATCAAACAAACACTTTTCACACTGCAAAAATACGAATTTATTATTGAATACGCAAGTATAATATCCTAAAATATGTCAAACTGTAGTTTAACTGACAAACCACTTATGTTTGCATCGTAATAGGCTATATGCTAATATAAACAAATTGCCCATATTGTGCATAAACAGTTCATGCAATCCTGTCACATTCTAAAAAGTATAACTCCTGTATAACCATAACTGGTGTATCTGATGTTATTCTTATGTAAGCCAGTGAAAATTTCGGCTCGTAATACGGAATAAGTGGTGCTTTCTCTTGGTCAAATGGGATTTTTGTTGTAACTTTGCAGCAAAACAATATTTGCATACAATTAAAAATTATAAAGACAATGGCAACAGTAGATCTATCAAGTTTACTTAAAGGAAGAGTCGGAGGACTGGTGTTCAGGACTTATAGGGGGAAACTCATTGCACAGGGACGCCCCACACAATACCATGACCGCAACTCGGAAGCGCAACAGAAACAACGTGGAGGAATGAGAAACCTCATTGCCGTTTATGGCAGAATGAAGGACGACATACGCGACTGCTTCGAGGAAGCTACGGGAAAGCAAAGATCTTACAATCGTTTCATTCACCATAACATAAAGATGCAGGCACCTGTGTTGTCGAAGGTGGATTTCGACAAGCGCCTGGCAATTCCGCTGCCATACGTCATCTCAAACGGAACACTACCTCAATTGGACACTGCCATTGAGGGAAACAGAATCAGGTTTGCCATAAACTATGAAGACTGGGAACGAGGCGACATAGTAAGATTCATCGAGTTGACAACGGACAGCCTCGACGGAAGTCCTACAGATAGAATAGCGAGCAGACACGAGGACGTGATTATCAACCGCCCGATAGACCAGGTGATAGAACGAGAGCTTACCCACACAGGTCTGTATGCATTTGTACATATAAGACTACTTGGCGGCATCCGCAAGATTTCACGGCAATCGCTTATCCCCTACTCCGTCCCAACTCTATAACAAGTCCACCACTACTCCATTTCAACGCTACAATTAAGTCGGTGAAACCCTACAATGAACTCGATCAACCTCTACCATAAAGTCGTATTGAATTCGTTCGACGAACGAGTTCTGAACGACTTCATCCTATACTTTGAACGACTTCATTCTATAAATCCATCGAGTTCATAGAGGAGGTATAGCATACCTACGGTGGGGTTGCTGTATTGCAATGGTGGAGATGAAGCCTTTCGATGTGTTAAGGCTGACGATGGTTTTTCATCGTGTGTGTGAAAAAGTGTTCTTTAGAGGACAAAAGATCCGAAAAAGTTTGTGGTAGCCAATAAAATGACTAACTTTGCAACAATTAAACAAAAATAACCAATTATGAAAAAGAAAATCCTATTCGCATTGCTGTCATTGGCAAGTGTAGCGGTTGGCGCACAAGAGAATCCGCTCTGGATGCGCTACCCGGCTATTTCTCCCGACGGCAAGCTGATTGCCTTTGCCTACAAAGGCGACATTTTCACGGTTGACTCCAACGGCGGACAAGCCCGACAACTCACAACCAATCCTGCCTACGACTACATGCCGGTGTGGAGCCCCGACGGAAGTCAGATTGCCTTTGCCTCAAACCGCGAGGGCAGCTTCGACGTTTATGTGGTAGAGGCAAAGGGCGGCACTCCACGCCGACTGACCACAAACAGCAGCAAGGAACTGCCTGTGGCATGGAAGGACAACTCTCATGTGCTATTTCAAACTGCACTGTTGCCCTCGGCAGAGTCGATAGTGTTCAGCGGCTCTTACAGCCAGGTGTATGAGGTTGACCTCAACGGCAACCGCCCGAAGATGTTCTCAACACTGCAGATGGAGAACATTTCCATTAACGCCAACGGCGACCTGCTTTTCCACGACAACAAGGGCTACGAAGACCCATGGCGCAAGCACCATACGTCGCCAATAACCCGCGACATCTGGCTCAAGCAGGGCGAGAACTATAAGAAGCTGACCACCTTTGGCGGAGAAGACCGTAACCCTGTGTGGGCAGCCGACGGCAAGCAGTTCTACTACCTCAGCGAGCAGGACGGAACATTCAACGTATATAGCCGCGCAATAGACAACCCACAGGCTAAACAACTAACGCGATTCAAAGGCAATCCGGTGCGCTTCCTCACCGCGGCTGCCAACGGCAAACTCTGCTTCGGCTACGACGGCGAGATATACACCCTCGACACCAAGCAGACAGAGCCAAAGAAACTGGCGGTAACAATAGTTGCGGACCGCAACGACCGCGACCTCGTGAAGCAGATAAGCCGATCGGGAGCTACGGAGATCAGCTTGTCGCCAAACGGAAAGGAAATAGCCTTCGTGATGCACGGCGACGTTTTCGTCACCTCTGTGGAATATACGACAACGAAGCGCATTACCGACACACCGGAGCAGGAGCGCAACATTGAGTTCGCGCCTGACGGAAGAAGCATCGTATATGCCTCGGAGCGTGGTGGAGTTTGGCAGATATACCTCTCCAAACTGAAGAACAAGGACGAAGGACTCTTCTGCTACTCAACGGAGGTAGAGGAGGAACGACTCACCTCCAACAACCTCACCTCGCAACTGCCCAAGTTTGCCCCAGACGGCAAGAAAATAGCTTACTACGAGAACCGTGGCGCACTGAAGGTCATGGACCTTGAGAGCAAGAAGGCGCGCACGGTGCTCGACGAGAAATATGTATATTCCTACAGCGATGGCGACATCAACTTCTCATGGAGTCCCGACAGCCGCTGGCTGCTTGCTTCCTACATAGGTGTGGGCGGATGGAACAGTTCCGACATTGCATTGGTAAGCGCCGAGGACGGAAAGGTGTGTAACCTCACCAACAGCGGCTACAACGAGGGCAATGCGAAATGGGCGCTCGGCGGCAAGGCAATGCTCTTCTCAAGCGACCGAGCCGGCTACCGTAGCCACGGAAGCTGGGGAGCCGAGGACGACGCCTACCTGATGTTTTTCGACCTCGACGCCTACGAGCGCTTCCTCATGAGCAAGGAGGAAGTGGAGCGAGACGACAAGGCACGCGAGGAAGAGAAGAAGAAGAAGGAAGAGGAGGAAAAGGAAAAGGAAAAGGCTGAGAAAGACCAGAAGAAAGGCAAGGACAAAGACAAGGCAAAGGTGGAGATAAAGAAGGTGGAGGCTCTGCAGCTCGACACCGTGAACTGCCGCGACCGCATTGTCTGCCTTACAAAGAACTCTGCCCGAATGGGCGACATGCTGCTCTCGCCCGACGGAAACACATTCTACTATCAAGCCCGATTTGAGGACGGTTACGACCTCTGGAAGGTGGATCTGAAGAAATGGACAACGAGCAAACTGATGAAAGGTCTCGGAGGTGCAATGGTTCCCGACAAGGACTTCCGCAACGTGTTCGTGACCCGTGGAGGAATAATGAAGGTGGACTTAGGTTCAGGGTCGAGCAAGCCAGTGGAGTTTGAGGCATGGTTTAACTTTAAGCCCTACGAGGAACGACAGTATCTCTTCGACCACGCTTGGCGACAGGTGAAAGACAAGTTCTACGACCCCAACCTGCACGGGGTGGATTGGGACGGCTACCGCAAGACATACGAGCGTTTCCTACCTTATATTAATAATAACTTCGACTTCAGCGAGATGCTTAGTGAGATGCTGGGCGAGCTGAACGCGTCGCACACGGGAGCACGATACCGCGCCAACAACACGGCAATGCAGACCGCCACTCTCGGACTCTTCCTCGACGAGGACTATGAGGGCGACGGACTGAAGGTGAAGGAGGTGATAAAGCGTGGACCGTTCGACGTGAAGAACACCGGCGTTGTGGCAGGAAGCATTATCACAGCCATCGACGGCATGCAGATAAAGGCGGGCGAGGACTACAACGCCCTGCTCGACGGCAAGGCAGGCAAGCGAGTGCGCATAGAGTTTGAGAAAGCCAAAGGCAAGAAAAAGGAGACCGTTGTGGTGAAACCTATCGACTACGGCGAGCTCAACGAGTTACTTTACATGCGTTGGGTGGACCGCAACCGCAAGTTTGTTGACAGCATCTCAGGAGGCAGGATTGCCTACGTTCACGTCAGGGCAATGGACAGCGAGAGTTTCCGCACTGTATATAAGGAGCTGTTGAGCGACAAGAACCGCAATCGCGATGCCGTGGTGGTTGACGAGCGTCACAATGGTGGCGGCTGGCTCCACGACGACCTCTGCACCCTGCTCTCGGGCAAGGAGTATCAGCAGTTTGTGCCTCGCGGACAGTATGTAGGCCGCGATCCATACAACAAGTGGACAAAACCGTCGTGCGTATTGATTTGCGAGGACGACTACAGCAATGGTCATGGTTTCCCATGGGTGTATAAGGAACTCGGCATCGGAAAGTTGGTTGGCGCTCCTGTTGCAGGCACGATGACTGCCGTATGGTGGGAGACACTGATGGACCGTTCCCTCGTGTTCGGCATTCCGCAGGTTGGCTGCCGCAGTATGCAAGGTGTTTACGGCGAGAACACGACACTAAAGCCCGATGTTGAGGTTTATAACACTCCTGAGGACTACGTCAACGGCTACGACCGCCAGCTGGAAAGAGCTGTGAAGGAACTGATGAAATAAGTTGCAAGTTGAC
>CALZDK010000140.1 GCA_945637645.1 uncultured Prevotella sp. | reverse complement strand
TGTTGCCGTCATGGCGAAAGCCACGATGAGGCTGAGTAAAAGTTTCTTCATACTACATTTTGTTTTATTGTTAATCCTCGTTTTAAAAAACAGTTGCAAAAATAACAAAAAGAATGGGAATTGGCAAGCGGAAACGCAATTTGTAGGTGTTTGAGTGGTGAAAAATGAAAGAATTGACAAAAAATGAAAGGATTGAGCAATGTTTGCACACCCCCAGCCGTTGTTTGCAAGCAAAACGTTCCCGCCGATGGGGAGAAGGCTATGAACTGGTGCGTGGGATGTAGTTGGAGGGGCTAACGCCCATTATTTTGTTGAAATAGCGGTTGAAGGAAGAAATGGAGTTGAAGCCGCTGCGCGTCGCCACGTCAGCCATTGCAAGACGCGTTCCCTTTGGTTTTGTGTCGATGATGCGGCACGCCTCCTCAATGCGATACTCGTTGACGAAGTCGTAGAATGTTTTTCCGCGCTGATTCAGATAGGTGGAGAGATAGGTCTTGTTGCTGCCCACTGCCAAGGCAAGGTCGGCGAGCGACAGGTGCGGATTGAGATAAACCTTCTCTTTCTCCATGCAAAGTTGCAGTGAGAGTGCCAAACTGTCTGTCACCTCTATCTCTTCCTCCTCGGCAGTCTGATTCTCTTCCTCCGCCTCAGCAACGTCGGAGAACACGACCTTGTGCCTGCGGCTCAACAGGCAGAGTGCCATCCAGATGACGATGCTTATGAGGTCGAACGCCACCTCTCCATACCATGTCGGCCGGCTGAAGCAGAGGGCATAGACGAAGAACCATAGGAAATAGCAGATGGCACAGCCCACCACCCAGCCGATGCTGATGTCCTGAGTGTAGGAGAAATTGTCGGAAAGATATTTGTTGTAGCGGACGACGTTGAACGGCACTATGACCAAAGCCACGAGCGAGGTGAGCGCGGAGAGGAAATAGGCGGTGAAGAGCACCTCCTTGACAGGGAAGAGGCAGTAGAGCGGCACGAAGGCGAGGAACACGAGATAGCCACACACCAAGCGGCGCACGTTGAGCGTGCCAGGGCGGGTGGCTTCAAGGAAGAAGGCGCAGACGATGGGTGTGCAGGTGATGTCGAAGATGCCCACGAGGGTCTCAACGAAAGGATCTTTCATCCAGGAAGTGAAAAGGAACACTATGTCCTTGGCGTATCCAAGCGCGACGTAGCTCACGGCTACGAAGAGCACGAGGCTCATCCGGTTGCGCTTGCGCCAGGTGTATGTGATGGCTGCCCACACGAGGAAGAACATCGTGGCCATGCCTCGGGTGTAGTGGGCGAGTGCCTCAAAGGAAAGGTCTGTCATGGGTGTGCAATTTTTGTTGGCTGCAAAATTAGTAATTTCATTGGACATTGCCAAATTTCGCCGCCTTTTTCTTTGTCGTTTAAAAAGGAATATGTAATTTTGCACCTCGAAAAAACAAATATTGTAGCTCTTATGAAATATACAATAGAGAAAATCACTACGCTCATCGGAGCAAGGCGCATCGGACAAAACGATGCCAACGTGGGCTGGATTCTGACAGACAGCCGCTCGTTGTGTTTCCCAGAGGAAACACTGTTCTTCGCCATTCGCACACAGCGCAACGACGGCCACAACTACATACCCGAACTTTACAGACGAGGAGTGAGGAACTTCGTGGTGGAGACAGTGCCGGCAGATGCCGACAGTGGCTTCAGAAACGCCAACTTTCTAAAGGTGACAAACACACTCGCCGCACTGCAGCGACTGGCAGAGCGACACCGCGACGAGTTTGACATTCCGGTGGTGGGAATAACGGGAAGCAACGGAAAGACCATGGTCAAAGAATGGCTCTACCAACTACTCTCCCAAAAGATGGTGGTGACACGTTCGCCAAAGAGCTACAACTCGCAGATAGGTGTGCCGCTCTCGGTGTGGCTCATCGACGAACACACGCAGGTGGCACTGCTCGAGGCGGGAATAAGCCAGACAGGGGAGATGGACAAGCTACGCGACATCATACAGCCTACCATAGGTGTGCTGACATCGATGGGACAAGCTCATCAGGAAAATTTCCGCTCCATGGACGAGAAATGTATGGAGAAACTGCAACTGATGCACGACGCAAAGGTGGTGGTGTATAACTCCGACGACGAGGTGGTGAGCCGCTGCATGAGACGATCGGGCTACAAGGGACAGCGTGTGGCATGGAGCAAGGAAGACCCGCAGGCAGCCCTCTACGTGAAGGAAACAGTGACCAAAGGCAACATGACCACCGTACATTATATATATAATAAGGTGGAGGAAGGAACATACCACCTGCCATTCATCGACGAGGCCTCCGTGGAATGTTCACTTGCTTGCGCAGCCACTGCCCTCTACCTTGGTCTTGACAAGGAGGCACTCGACGTGAGAATGTCGCAGCTGGAGCCTGTGGCAATGCGACTGGAGGTGAAGGAGGGACAGCGCGGATGCACACTGATAAACGACTCCTACAACAGCGACGTCAGTTCCTTGGACATAGCCCTCGACTTTATGAGTCGCCGACCCGACCACAACGGAAGGAAACGCACACTGATACTCAGCGACATACAGCAGAGCGGCCAACAACCTTCACAACTCTATAGAACAGTGAGCGAGTTGGCAGAGAAACGAGGCGTGGAAAAATTTATCGGCATAGGACCAGAGCTGAAGGAAAACGCAGGCGAGATTCGCATAGACGAGAAATATTTCTTTGCCGACGTGGAGGAGTTTGTGGAGTCGGAAGTGTTTGGCGCACTTTGCGACGAGGTAATTCTTATAAAGGGCGCAAGGCAGTTTGGCTTTGACCACATTACCGAGCAACTGGAACAGAAAGTTCACGAGACAATACTGGAGGTGAACCTCAACGCAGTGGTGGCAAACCTTAACCACTACCGTTCGCTAATGAAACCCACTACAAAAATTGTATGCATGGTGAAGGCTGACGCCTATGGAGCTGGTGCCGTGGAAGTGGCAAAGACACTGCAGGACCACCGCGTGGACTATCTTGCCGTGGCAGTGGCTGACGAGGGAGTGACACTGAGGAAGAACGGCATCACGAGCAACATAATGATAATGAATCCCGAAATGACAGCCTTCAAGACAATGTTCGACTACGAACTGGAGCCAGAGGTGTATAGCTTCAGGCTTATGGACGCCCTGATAAAGGCTGCCGAAAAGGAGGGAATAACAGGATATCCCGTACACATAAAGCTCGACACGGGTATGCACCGCCTTGGCTTCGACCCCTTGAGGGACATTGACGGGGTTATAGACCGGCTGAAAAGGCAGAACGCCATAATACCACGCTCGGTGTTCTCGCATTTCGTGGGAAGCGACAGCGACGACTTCGACAATTTCTCTGCACGTCAGTTCCAACTCTTCGACGAGGCAAGCACGAAACTGCAAGCCGCCTTTGACCACAAGATTCTGCGCCACATCTGCAACAGTGCGGGCATAGAGCACTTCCCCGAACGCCAACTCGACGCCTGCCGACTGGGACTCGGACTCTACGGCATTGACAGCCGCGACAACCACATACTGAATACCGTGAGCACGCTGAAGACAACAATACTGCAGCTGCGCCAAGTGCCGAAGGAGGAGACTGTGGGCTACAGCAGGAAAGGAATACTGGAGCGCGACAGCACGATAGCCGCAATACCTATTGGCTATGCCGACGGACTTAACCGCCATCTGGGCAGAGGCAGAGGCTACTGTCTCGTGAACGGACAGAAAGCACCTTATGTTGGCAACATCTGCATGGACGTGGCTATGATTGACGTGACGGGAATAGACTGCAAGGAGGGAGACACGGTGGAAATATTTGGCGAACATCTGCCAGTCACCGTTTTGAGCGACATTCTCGACACAATACCCTACGAGGTGCTGACAGGCATCAGTGGTAGGGTGAAAAAAGTGTATTTCCAGGACTAATTCAAACGATTACGGCAATTTTCCTTAAGAAAGTTGCCGTAATTGGAAAATTATTACTATATTTGCAACCTAAAATAACGAATAATATTAAAGTAACAATAAAAATAACCTATTAAAAATGAATTCTATCAAAACAAAGACAATGACCAATTTCAGATGGGTCATGTGTGCGTTGTTGTTTGTCGCAACAACGGTGAACTACCTCGACCGACAGGTTCTTTCTTTGACATGGAAGGACTTTATCGCTCCTGAGTTCCACTGGACAGATGACAACTACGGCACCATCACTGCCGTGTTCTCAATCGTTTATGCTGCCTGCATGCTCTTTGCAGGTAAGTTTGTTGACTTTATGGGCACCAAGAAGGGTTACCTTTGGGCAATTGGTGTTTGGTCGGCCGGTGCTGTTGCACATGCATTGTGCGGATGGCTGACAGTGAACATCGAGGGTTACGCATCAGTGGCAGAAATGTCTGCCGTGGAGACTGGTTCTGCCGCAGCCCTGATGATTGCCACCACAAGTGTATGGCTATTCGTTGCCGCCCGCTGTGTGCTTGCCCTTGGTGAGGCAGGAAACTTCCCTGCTGCCATAAAGGTTACGGCGGAGTATTTCCCTAAGAAGGACCGCGCTTTCGCTACGTCAATCTTCAACGCCGGTGCATCGGTGGGCGCTTTGGCTGCTCCAGCTACCATCCCTCTGCTCGCTCAGTATTTCAAGGACGCAGGCATAGGTGGCGGATGGGAAATGGCATTCGTGATAATCGGTGGACTGGGCTTCATCTGGATGGGCTTCTGGGTATTCCTCTACGACCGTCCTGAGAAGTC
>CALZDK010000139.1 GCA_945637645.1 uncultured Prevotella sp. | reverse complement strand
AACTTGCTTCCCACGATGCGGACAGGGTCGTTGTCGAAACGAAGGCGCATGCCGTATGGGACACTTACGAGATAGGAGGAGTCGAGATATAACTCGCCGTTGACCTCAGGCCTGTCAACAGAGCCAGCGATAGTAAGCTCGCCTTCAGCATTTCCCTCAAGGCCAAGTATCTGGTCGGGCACAAAACCATTGACAAGGTCCAACGGTGTCTTGTTCAACAACAGTTTGGCGTCGAGTCTTCCTTTGTCCTCATCATAGTAAGTGCCGTTGAGGATTCCTATCTCCCTGTCGTTCTGAAGGAGGCGCAACTCCATTTTATGCGCTGAACCTTCGTCCTGAAGATAGACTATCTCGCTTCCGATGTTTCCCATGGCGCTACCCTCGTAGGTCATGCCATTGACTGCCAAATCGGATGCCACGGAGAGGTGTCTCTCCTTGTCTATCATGACACGGAAGTCGCCATTGAGAAGTCCGCCGACACGAGGCATATAAGGTATGACATCCGACAAACGCCCTATGTCGAACTTGTTCAGGCTTAGGGTTAGGTCCTGGAGCATTTCAGGGTCATCGTCCTCCGACGAGAGTTTCAAACCGGTGCCGTCGTCGGCTATGAGGTCGATCTTGGCACTCACCTTGCTGTCGCGTGCAAGGAACACATAATTGTCCTTGTTGATGTTAAACGCCTTGTATCCCAACAACTGCCGATAGGGATTGAGACGCACACAGATGCCACTGTCGAGCATTTCCGCCATTACAGCGGCATTGACACCCAGCCTTTCATTAGCGTCGTAGAATTTTGCAGAAATTCCTGCTTCGTTGCCGTCTAAATAGCCGTCGAACAAGGCACGGAACACAAACTGGGGATTGCGTTTGTTGTTCTGAACCAGTGTAGTGAAATTAACACGTTTGTCGTTCTGGTTGACGCCGAAACGTATTGTGTCTATACGCACGCTGTCGTAAACCAACGAGTAGATATGACCGTGACCCTGAAGACCTTCGGCTGGAGACGACTTAATGTCGCACATGAGAGAGCTGAAGTCCAAGCCTTTGAATCTCATGAAGTTTGCCACAGGATTGTCATTACCGCTGACGATGCGCAACTTCAGTATGGGCAAGAGCTCACGAAGGCGCTCACTGTCGATGATACGCTCACTGGTATGAAGTTCCAACTCGTCGACAACCCGCTCGCCCTGTTTCATCAGTTGTTCATATCCGCCTCGTGCGGCAAAGTCAAGTTCAAGATTGCCGCTATAGACCTTTGCCCAAGTGGTGTCACGGTTGGTCAAGAAATCAACCACGAGATCCTCAGGACGATACGTCTTTTTCTCCGTCCGCACAGTAAAGTCGTTGAAAAGGGCCTGCAACTTATGAGCCTCACGCAAGTCTGAAGAGACATCGACATGGGCACACATGCTCGCCACAAGCGGTTTCTCGCTAACACGCATCATCTGGAGATCCGCCCAACGAAGGTCTGTGCTGAGCGTAGCCTGTAACTTTTTCGTAGATACCAACGCGTCAAGGCTTATCTCGCCGTCGAGAACGGCATTGTCGCTATACAGCTTGGCATGTCCTACGCCTTTCTCAAGATTGGCAAGCACCTTAACGTTGTCGATATTGAGATGACCATATCCAAACTGAGAGATGTTAGCAGTGGCGCACATCGAGGTCTTACGGGAAAGGATGTCAAATCCACGGCCACGGAGTGAGACATTGCCGCTGAACAGTTTCATTGAGTCGCGAGGCATGAAATGTCGAAGATTGAGCGACTTGACACTGAGACGTGCATCGTAGGCTTCTGTTAGGGCATTGAACGATCCGTCGAGTGTAACATGCCCACGGCCTTCCGTCATACTAATATTAGCGTCATACTTCTGACAATCCGCGGACAGCTTGCCTCCCAAAGAGATGTTTCCCGGAATGCGGTAGGACTTGCGGAGACCGGGAGACAGCATATCAAGAACAAAGTTGAGATTTCCCAAGTCTGCCTTCATTGCCATTTGCGCCTTCATTCTGTCAACGTCTGAAGGATTGAGCGCATAGCCTTTGGCGGACAACTTTGCCACCTGTGGCAAACAGACACTAAACTCCTCCACCTCAATACGACGCATATTGCCAGAAATGGATGTCCGAAGCGACAATGGCTTGTCAGGGTAATGGTCGGAAAAACTTTTCGGAAGCATGCCTGCCAACAGAAGAATGTCGCCCTTGCCTATTTCCGCTTCCAGTTTCATTGTTAATTTTCCAGGATTCCGTTCCTCAAAAGCATTAAGGTCCATACTGAAACCTGCCCTCAGTTCTGAACATGGGGTCTGGAGTCTAAATGACGGTACAGAGAGTTGTGTGGAGTCCAAGGTCAGAGGCATTGACAGTTCAGAAACGGCGACTCCGCTTTTCTCCTTAAAGCTCAGTCGTCGAAGATTTAATCCGGCACGGGGTTCTTCATAAAAAATAGAGTCCAGCTCAATGCCTATATCATCCAAGGCAATATGGTTTACGTCGAGACCAGTAACCCTTGGCTCATACCTCTTGTCAAAATGCACCTTTCCTTTGCCAAGACATATCCGTTCCACGTCGTATCTCGCCTCTGCAAGATCCATACGGACATTGTTGATGCCTAAGTCAGAGATGTGGGCACCAACCATGATAGTGTCCCCTATTGTATGGAAAGTCACTCTGGTATCGTCAACATCTACCTTCGCAATGTTTATCTTCCATCTCAAGTCGCTTTTTGTAGTATCCTCAGGCAGAGTGTCTCGCAAGAGTGCGACATCAATATCACAACCTTTCAGAAGGACACCATCGACTTCCGCCTCCTCAAGACCAAGGTCGATGCCACGGCTTGACAACCTTAGTTTCTCAACATTGCCCCTCACCCTCAGAGAGGAAATGAAACCGTCGGTATTGAACTTGGCTTTGTTCAACTCAATATTGTCCACTACCACAACACCGCTGAACAAAGGCCACAACTTCACGTCGGTAACAAGTGTCTTCACATCGGCAATGGTGTCGCGGACATTGGCGAGGCTGTCGTTGGGCTTAATGAACTTTACTTCTTCAAGGCTTAGGTCTAATGGAAACTTTAGTGCCACATTTCCGACACCAACCTCAGCGCCGGTCTTTTCTGACATATATACAGCGACCTTCTGTACCAGGAAATTCTGTACAGAAGGTATATACAGGATTATTGTCAAGACCAAGAACAAGACCAAAGGACTTAACAATATGACGGATGTCCACAACAGGAACTTCTTCATCTGATTGCATTTTTCTGCAAATGTAGCATTTTTTTCCCGAAGGAAGCACTAATTTGAAGAAAAAAAAACTTAATCAACCTATATTTAGTATTTTTTGCCACAAATTGTCCTTTGGCAAAGGAGCATCAAGCGAGACAAGTTCCTTGCTTACAGGATGAACAAATTCCACATGACGCGACAAAAGGGAAATGCTGCCGTCGGGATTGCTGCGTTGGGCTCCATATTTCAAGTCTCCTCTGATAGGGCTACCCATGGCAGACAACTGGCAACGAATCTGGTGATGACGACCAGTGAGAAGACGAATCTCAAGAATATGATAGTTGTCACCAGAGGCAAGCAAACGATAGTCCAAAACAGCTTTCTTTGAACCACTCACCTCGCTGTTGTAGGCATAGCTCTTGTTCTGCTTCTCGTTTCGGCATATCCAGTGGGTCAACCGACCTGAAGGTTCCTTGGGAGCATTCTTCACTATTGCCCAATATGTCTTGTGAACTTCTCCCTTACGAAACATCTCGTTAAGGCGCGACAAGGCCTTCGACGTCTTGGCAAAAACAACCAAACCGCTCACAGGACGGTCAAGGCGATGAACCACACCCAGAAAAACATTCCCAGGCTTCTGGTATTTCCGTTTCAGATAATCCTTAACACAATCAGAGAGCGGAGTATCGCCAGTCTTGTCGCCCTGGACGATTTCTCCGCTTTCCTTATTCACTACGATAATATGATTATCCTCGTATATTACATTCATCTGATTACATATTCATACCACCATCTATCTGGATAACCTGGCCGGAAACATAGCTCGACATGTCCGAAGCAAGGAAAAGACACACGTTGGCAATGTCCTCAACCTGACCACCACGGCGAAGAGGTATCTTCTTCATCCAGTCCTTACGGATTTCCTCTGGCAACTGGGCTGTCATGGCTGTCTCAATAAATCCTGGAGCAACGGCATTAGCACGCACTCCCTTTGGACCAAGCTCCTGAGCGATAGACTTTGCAAGACCTATCATACCAGCCTTGGAAGCAGAATAGTTGCACTGACCGGCATTGCCGTGAACACCTACAACACTTGACATGTTGATGATAGAACCACTGCGCTGGCGAAGCATAATTGGAGCACAAGCATGGATGAAATTGAATGCAGACTTAAGGTTTACATTCAACACAGCATCCCACTGCTGCTCTGACATACGGAGCATCAAGCCGTCCTTGGTGATACCTGCATTGTTTACAAGTACATCAATACTGCCAAAGTCCTCCTTAATCTTGTTTACGACAGACTCTGTCTCTGCGAAATCAGCAGCGTTTCCCGCATAGGCATTACACTTTACACCAAGGGCCTCAATCTCCTTACGTGTAGCCTCAAGACCTGCGGCCATATCATCGTTGAGAACAAGATCCGTAAATGCGATGTTTGCACCCTCCTGGGCAAACTTAATGGCGACAGCCTTTCCGATGCCGCGTGCTGCACCTGTGATGAGGGCAGTCTTACCTGTTAATAATCC
>CALZDK010000138.1 GCA_945637645.1 uncultured Prevotella sp. | reverse complement strand
AGTCGCAAAACACTCACCTTCACATCATAGAGCCTTATACCAACCTGTTCCGTATATGGAAAGACACCAGACTGGAACGGGCACTGAGAAACCTCATCAACATCTTTACCGACAAGATACTCAACCCTGAGACCCATCATCTCGACCTCTTCTTCGAGAACGACTGGACACGAGGGGCTGGGCATCTGGAGAGTTATGGCCACGACATTGAGTGCTCATGGCTTATGCACGAGGCGGCTCTCGTGCTTGGCGATAAAGAGGTGCTGGCAAAGGTGGAGCCAATAGTGCAGCTTGTTGCCAAGGCTTCGGAAAAGGGACTTAACTCCGACGGTTCGATGGTGCATGAGGCAAATGTCGGCACTGGGCATATTGACGACGACCTGCACTGGTGGGTACAGGCAGAAGCTGTAGTAGGATTCTACAATGTATATCAGTACTTTGCCGACTCATCTGCACTCGAAAAGTCCGTGCGCTGCTGGCAGTACATCAAGGACAACCTCATCGACAACGAGCATGGCGAGTGGTATTGGAGTCGCCATGCCGACGGCAGTCTCAACACCACCGACGACAAGGCAGGCTTCTGGAAGTGTCCATACCACAATGGGCGTATGTGTTTGGAAATTATAGAAAGAAACGAAGTATGATACATTAGAAATGCAATAGAAACTTCTAACTTCAAATTTAAAAACTGATGAAACCTAATTCTACCTATGACCACGTGCTCCACGAGATAACCCCTCTGCGCGAGAACGATGTGCTCTACATTGCCGACCGCCACAAAAAAGAGTTCACCTATCCAATACACAATCACCAGGTGTTTGAACTCAACTTTGTGGAGCATGCGGCAGGTGTGCGACGCATCGTTGGCGACAGCAGTGAGGTTATCGGCGAGTACGACCTCGTGCTCATCACCAGCCTTGAACTTGAGCACGTCTGGATGCAAAACGAATGTCGGAGCGAGGACATACACGAAATCACCGTGCAGTTCCGTTTCGACCTGTCGAGCGACAGCCTTTTAAGCAAAAATCCTTTCAAACAAATCTACAATATGCTCAATCAAGCCCGTAAGGGACTTGTATTCCCTATGGACGCCATTATGAAGGTCTATAACCAACTTCAGGAACTCAGTTCCATCTCCGATGGTTTCATG
The DNA here is from genome assembly GCA_945637645.1 of uncultured Prevotella sp. Classification (GTDB taxonomy): domain Bacteria; phylum Bacteroidota; class Bacteroidia; order Bacteroidales; family Bacteroidaceae; genus Prevotella. Next base: position 3,636 of record CALZDK010000138.1, on the reverse strand, counting down.
GCATTCATAAAGTTCCTCGAAATCCTCAACGTGCTCTCCAACTGTGAGGGAGCACGCACTCTCGCCACCACAAGCTATGCCAAGGTGGTGATTGAGGAAGACAGTTCGCGTATACTGAAAGTAAAAAACTACATAAACTCAAATTATATGCGCGACCTGAAACTAAAGACTCTCTCCGACCTTGCATGCATGAGCGAGACAGCCTTCAGCCGTTTCTTCAAACTACATACCGGACGTACCGTAAGCGACTACATCATCGACATACGACTGGGCTACGCCGCACGCATGCTCGTAGATACGAACAAGAGCATTGCCGACATCTGCTACCTTTGTGGCTACAACAACCTCAGCAACTTCAACCGTGTATTCAAAAGGAAAAAAGGGTGCGCCCCAACGGAATTTCGTGAGTATTATCACAAGACAAAGATTATTGTATAGAAAAAAGAAACAAAGGCGGAAAAGAAATTGCACAGCCTTTTTTATAAGGTAGGCTGCATCTCAACAATAAAAATAAAAGTTTTGGGACTTTTATTTTGTATTGTCTTCGATTTGCACTACCTTTGCACGAAAATCTATACAAGATGAGATACGCCGATGTAATACTGCCACTGCCGTTAGAAGGCTTTTTCACCTACAAAGTGCCAGACTCCATACAGACGGAGGAACTGGTGGGATGCCGTGTGGTAGTACCTTTCGGGAAATCGAAAACCTATGTGGGGCTGGTGGCAAGACTGCACGACAACGAGCCACAGGGATATAGCGTGAAGCCATTGACTATGCGACTCGACCAACGGCCTGTTGTCGGAGAGATGCAGATGAGACTATGGCAGTGGATTGCAAAATACTATATTGCGGCAATGGGCGACATTTACAAGGCAGCCCTACCATCAGGAATGAAGTCGGAGGACGGTTACAAACCATCGATGGAAACATATGTTGACCTTGCTCCCGCGTTCAGGAGCGAGGCGTCGATGCACATAGCGTTGAACATGCTGAAAAGGGCAAACAAGCAACTCGACGCGTTCACCTGTTTCCTGCAAATGTCGCACTGGGACAGCATAGAGGGTGAAACTGCAAAGGAGCAGACAGTGGAGATAACTCGCGACGAACTCCTCAATGCCTCGGCACAGACACTGACTACTGTAAACTCATTAATAAAGCGCGGGCTACTCACAACCTACGAGAAGGAAGTAGGGAGACTTAACGACGGCGGAGAGCCACATCCTGAGCGCATACAGCCACTAAGCGAGGCACAGCGAACGGCATACAGCGAGATATTGCGACAGATGACAATGAAGAACGTCGTACTGTTGCATGGCGTGACATCGAGCGGAAAAACGGAAATATACATCCACCTCATACAACAGGAAATAGACCATGGACGACAGGTGCTTTACCTGTTGCCCGAGATAGCCCTTACGGTGCAGATAATGACGAGGCTGAAAAAGGTGTTCGGCCGCAGGTTGGGCATCTACCACTCGAAATACTCCGATGCGGAACGCGTGGAGATATGGCAGAAACAACTTTCCGACTCGCCTTACGAAGTGATTCTCGGTGCCCGTTCGGCAGTAATGCTGCCTTTCAAGCGACTTGGACTCGTAATAATAGACGAAGAGCATGAGACGAGCTACAAACAGCAAGACCCAGCACCCCGCTACCATGCCCGCAGCGTAGCTCTCGTGCTCGCACAGATGGTTGGGGCAAAGACATTGCTTGGCACAGCTACACCAAGCATAGAGACATATCGCAACGCCCTGACGGGGAAATACGGCATTGTAAGACTAACCACAAGATACACCGGAGTGGAGATGCCTGAGATAGAGGTGGTTGACATAAAGGATCTGAAACGCCGCAAGATGATGGTGGGTATGTTCTCTCCACTGTTGCTCTGCAAGGTGCGCGAGGCTTTGGAGAGAGGCGAGCAAGCTATAATATTCCAAAACCGGCGTGGCTATTCGCCTATGATAGAGTGTAGGCAATGTGGTTGGGTGCCACACTGCAACCACTGCGACGTTAGTCTCACACTCCATCGTACCACCAATCAACTGACATGTCACTATTGCGGAATGACCTACTCCGTGCCCGACGAGTGTCCTGCCTGTGGATGCAAGGAGCTACGCCCCAAGGGAAGTGGCACGGAGCGCATTGAGGACGCACTGCGTGAGGCATTCCCCGAGGCACATGTTGCCCGTATGGACCTCGACACCACACGTACACGCAATGCTTACGAGCGAATAATCCGCGACTTCTCCACTGGAAGAACCAATATACTGATAGGAACACAGATGGTGACAAAGGGACTCGACTTCGACAAGGTTAGCGTGGTGGGAATACTGAATGCCGACAACATGCTCAACTATCCCGACTTCCGCGCCTACGAACATGCCTTTATGATGATGGCACAGGTGAGCGGACGTGCCGGAAGGCGCGGGAAACGTGGACTTGTGATACTGCAGACTCACTCGCCACAGCTGCCCGTGATAGGTCAGGTGGTGCGGGGCGACTACGAGGGACTCTACAATGATCAGCTCGCCGAGCGCCTGCAGTTCCACTATCCTCCGTTCTACCACCTTATATATATATACATAAAACACACCCGCAACGACTTGGTGGATATTGCCGCAGCACAACTTGCCAACTGGCTTACGCAGTGGTTTGGCGACAGAGTGCAAGGACCAACTAAGCCCGATGTGGGAAAAGTAAAGACGCTTAACATAAGAATGATTATGCTTAAGATGGAGAACGGCATGGAGATGGGGAAAGTGCGCCAATACCTCATCCATGCACGCAACTCAATGCTCGCCGACAAACGCTTCGCCACACTGACTCTCTACTTCGACGTGGACCCTGTATAGATTTTTTTTTCAAAAAAAGATGCCATCTATTTGTGGGAAACGAATAAAATGATTACTTTTGCAGAAGAAACAAAAACAATAAATAAAACTACACAATGGACATTACAGTACTTTTCAAGCTGACCTATGGACTATATGTCGTGGGAGCTTTCGACGGTGAGCGCCCTGTTGGCTGCATCATCAACACCTGTTTCCAGGTAACAAGCCAAAACCCTATTCTTGCCATCTCGCTCAACAAAAACAACTACACTCTTGAGGCAATACGCAAGACGAAGCGCTTCTCGCTCTCTATTCTTGCCGAAGACTCTGACGCAACTGTGATTGGCGGATTCGGATTCCGTTCGAGCCGCGATGCCGACAAATATGAGGACTATGGCTACGACACCGTGGAGGGAGCACCTCTTGTGAAAGGAAAATTCGCTGGCAGACTTATTCTCGACGCACTGAACTTCGTGGATAACGAGACTCACGTAGTGGTTCTCGCACGACTTGTTGACACAGTGGCAGGCGAGGGAACTCCAATGACCTACGACTACTATCACCGTGTGATCAAGGGCAAAGCTCCGAAGAACGCTCCTACTTACGTTGCCGAGGACGTGAAGCCAAAGGAGGAGAAACCTGCTCCATCCACCGACACCACTAAGCACCGTTACCAGTGTATCGTATGCGGTCACATCGTGGAAGCTGAGGGCAACCTGCCGGAAGACTACCGCTGCCCACTCTGCAAGGCATCGAAAGACAAGTTTGAGAGAGTGGTGGAATAGTTGACGAGTTGACAAGT
>CALZDK010000137.1 GCA_945637645.1 uncultured Prevotella sp. | reverse complement strand
ATCTCAGGCATCATCGACTTTCTGAACTGCGGGTCGCGATGCTGTCGGCGTTGCTGCATGTAGTTGTCCAACAGCGAGAAAACCTTTGGCGACAGCTGTATTATGGCTATCAGGTTCACGAGAGTCATGGTGCCCATGGCAAGATCCACTAAGCTCCATGCCGTTTGCAGCGACACCAATGCTCCCACCATCACCGTTATGCCCGTAATGATGCGGAACACGTTTATTGCCGTCTTTCCCTGCGTTATGAATCGTATGTTCGTTTCGCCGTAGAAGTAGTTGGCAATGATGGTGCTGTAGGCGAAGAGGAAGATGGCAGCAGTGATAAACAGACCGCCCATATCTCCAATGTGCTCCACGAGGGCGTATTTGGTGAGTATTATGCCGTCGCGACCGCTGTCGTAGAGTCCTGAGAGCAATATCACGAAAGCAGTGCAGGAGCAGATTATTATGGTGTCGGAGAACACTCCGAGAGCCTGCAGCAGTCCTTGCTTTATTGGGTGCGACGTGGATGCTATGGCGGCGGCGTTGGGTGCCGAGCCTTCACCAGCCTCGTTGCTGAAGAGTCCGCGTTTCACTCCCTGCATCACAGCCGCTCCAAACATTCCGCCCACGGCTTGCTCCAGTCCGAAGGCGCTCTTGACGATGAGAGCCAACATTGCAGGTATCTGTGTCACGTTAAGGGCAATGATGATGAGCGAGATGATGACGAAGCCTATAGCCATAAACGGCACCACTATGCTTGCAAAGTGTGAGATGCGTGTTATACCGCCGAAGATGATGACGAGAGTGGCAACGGTAACAGCAACTCCTATCCACATTCTGTCGATACCTGACGCGTCGGCAAGTGCCTCGCACAGTGTGTTGCTCTGTACCACCTGATTTGCCATTCCGAACGTGATGGTTATCAGCACCGCAAACAACACACCCATCCACCGGCGGTGAAGCCCATGCTCCATATAGTATGCCGGACCGCCGTAGAACGAGTCCTTGCCTCGCCGCTTGTAGAGCTGGGCAAGAGTTGACTCAACGAAAGCCGTGGCGGCGCCAAACATCGCCATAACCCACATCCAGAACACAGCTCCCGGTCCACCCATGAATATTGCCGATGCCACACCGGCAAGATTGCCCGTTCCCACACGACTCGACAGCGACACGGCGAAAGCCTGGAACGAGCCTATCTTCTTCAGTCGTTCGTCGTTGCCGCTGGCCTGCGCTTTCCCTTCCACCTTATTATTATATATAGGACGGTCGATAATAATCTTCACCATGTCCTTCAGCAGACGGAACTGCACACCCTTTGAGCGCACCGTGAAATAAATGGCGCACCCCACCAGCATTACTATCACGACGTAGGTCCAAAGATATTCGTTAAGTACGTCGATAGAATCTAAAATCCATTGTGTCGATGTCATATAGTGTCCCTTTCTTGTGTCTAAACTCGTTGGTCTGACTGTTTTCTTTTGCAAAAGTAATGAATATTGTGAAAAAAACGGCATTAAAAGAGTTTTTTTTAAAAAAAAGCATGTCATTTTGCAACTTTCACTGCTTTTTGTGCGTCAAAGCTATAGAAAAAAGAATAAAATTAAAAGAAAGGAATTCATATTATGAAAAAGTTTTTTGTATTCGTGGCAGCCATGTTCACCCTCGTTTCGTGTTCTGCCATCTTGGAGCAGGAGGAGGAACAAATTGAGGAAACCCGTATGGTGAACAAGTTCAAACAGATACATATATTGGGCTCGCCTACGGTAATCTACACACAAGGCTCAAAATGCAGCGTCAAGGTGAAGGCACCAAAGAGTATCGTGAAAAAGGTTTCTACCGTCTGCAAGGGCGACCGTCTGGAGATAGAGACCAAGGGAGTCATAAACTTCTGGGGATTCAATAGCGGTGGAAACTACGACAGGGTGACGGTGTATGTCACCTCGCCCGACATCACAGGCGTAGAACTTAACGGATCAGGCGATTTCACCAGCGACAAACCCATCGACACCGACAACATCAGTCTCACCGTGCGCGGGTCGGGCGACATCTCGCTCAAGGGGCACCTCATCTGCGACAATGCCCAACTGCAGGTGACAGGCTCTGGCGACCTTGAGGTTTCAGACCTTGAGGCACTGACCAGCAAAGTGGTGCTCATAGGCTCTGGCGACCTCAGCGTAAGGCAACGCAACGTTAAGAACACCCGCGTTGAGCTAACAGGCTCTGGCGACATTAGTGTGGAATGCTTACATTGCGACAGGCTCGATTCGCAGCTCACCGGCTCTGGCGACATCAGCATAAGTGGAACCGTAAGGAAAATCGACAAGGTGAAGGCTGGAAGCGGCAGCTACAACCTCAATTTGGAGCAGCGATAATAAAACTTTTTGTGGAAAAAGGGGTGAAAAGTGGAAAAAGAATACGATTTTTCACTTTTCACTTTCTTTTTTTTTCGTTTTTTTTTGTAATTTTGCAGCCGAATTCAGAAAACAATAAGTAATGAAATACGCTGTAATAGCCGCTGGCGAGGGCAGCCGATTAGCTGCAGAAGGTATTGAGTCGCCAAAACCGTTGGTTAAGGTGGGAGGAGAACTGCTCATCGACCGACTGATAAGGATTTTTATGGATAACGACGCCGAGGAGATTGTCATCATCTGCAACGACCAGACAACACTCGTCGCACGACATCTGCTCGACATCCAGCAGAACGGACTGAAGGGAAGACCCATTCCGCTGAGGTTTATGGTGAAGAGCACCCCATCGTCGATGCACAGCTTTTTCGAACTGAGCCGCTATCTTGCCGACGGACCTTTCTGCCTCACCACAGTGGACACTATTTTCCGCGAAGAGGAGTTCAAGGCCTACATAGCAGCATTCAAAGCCACTGTGGAGGCTGGCTCCGACGGACTTATGGGCGTCACCGACTACATCGACGACGAGAAACCTCTCTATGTAGATGCAGACGACGACCTCAATATCACAGCCTTTCTCGACAAGAGCGACACCTGCCGCCTAATCTCCGGCGGCATCTATGGACTCACGCCAAAGGCCATAACCACACTCAACGGCTGCATCGACCGTGGCGAGAGCCGCATGCGCAACTTCCAGCGCGCACTAATCAACGACGGACAGCGCCTCAAGGCCTACAAGTTCTCCAAGGTGCTCGACATCGACCACGCAAGCGATATAAGGAAAGCGGAGGAGTATTTAATACAATTATGAAACAATCGTTCAATGAATTGCTGAAGGCGTCTTTCAAGTCGGAAGACACCGAAGAGTGGCTCGACGTACACTTCACACGACCAATAGGACTGGCTTTCGCCCTCTTTTGGGAGAAGTTGGGAGTACATCCCAACGCCATCACCATCCTGTCCATCTTCCTCGGAGTGGGAGCAGGCTATATGTTCTATTTTCCCGACCTCGAGCACAACATCTACGGCGTTTTGCTGCTGATGTTCGCCAACTTCTGCGACTCCACCGACGGGCAGCTTGCCCGACTTACAGGAAAGAAGACGCTCATAGGAAGAGTGCTCGACGGATTCTCCGGCGACCTATGGTTCTTTGCCATTTATTTAGCCATTGCCCTCCGTCTCTTCGCTGAGCCCGTGCCTTTCCTCGGCGGCGTGAACTGGGGATGGAGCATCGTTGTCCTCTGCTGCATAGCAGGTTTCCTCTGCCACTCGCCACAGTCGTCGCTTGCCGACTACTATCGACAGATTCACCTCTACTTCCTCCTTGGCAAGAAGGGCAGCGAGCTCGACGATTCTGAAAGTCAGCGGACCATCTACGACAGCATGCCTTGGAAGGGCAACTTCTGGGCAAAAATGTTCTATATCAACTACTCCAACTACTGCCGTAGCCAGGAGAAACGCACGCCAGAGTTTCAAAAGCTCTACAAGACCGTGCGCCAGCGTTGGCCCAATGCCGACGACATGCCGCAGCCGCTGCGCGACGAGTTCCGCCGTCTCTCGCTGCCGCTGATGAAATATACAAACTTGTTGACATTCAACTCCCGCGCCATATTAATTTACATCACTTGCCTCGCCAATGTGCCCTACGTCTATCCATTGGTGGAAATGACGGTGTTTGTGGTTATGTACCGCCACATGCACAGCTCCCACGAGGCTTTCTGTAAGAAGTTGAACGACAAGAAAAATGAACATCATTCTTTCTGACAATCAAGACATCACAAGAGCGGGAATGCAGTTTATTCTCAGCTCCGTGGAGGGAGCCGAGAGCCGACAGGCCGACGACAAGTACGAACTAATGGAGCAGCTGCGCCAGCATCCTGATTCCATAGTGGTGCTCGACTATACACTCTTCGACATCAACGACGTGGAGGAACTTCAGATTCTTCACGACCGCTTCCCCTTGGCGCGCTGGATTCTTTTCAGCGTCGATCTCTCCATCGACTTTGTCCGCCGCGTCATAGCCATGGGCAACAACTGTAGCGTGCTGCTCAAGGAGTCGTCGATGCACGAGATACGCGAGTGCATAGGCTATGCCTCCCGCCGTCAGCGCTACATCTGCCAGCGCACCGCCGAGATGCTGTTTGCCCCTTCGTCCGTCTCAAGTCAAGACGAGGAGGACGTGAAGCTGACCCGCACCGAGACCGAGATACTCAAGGACATAGCCCTTGGCATGACCACAAAAGAAATAGCCGAGAAGCGCTTCTCCAGTTTCCACACCGTCAACACCCACCGCAAGAACATCTTCCGCAAGCTGGGAGTCAACAACGTGCACGAGGCAACGAAATACGCCCTCCGTGCAGGACTTATCGACTCTGCGGAATATTACATATAACCCGCGG